>CAIWPS010000164.1 GCA_903914615.1 uncultured beta proteobacterium
CGCGCGATGGCGGCGGCGACCATCCTGGAGCCGCTGCTCATCGTCTTCATGGGCGTGGTGGTGGTGCTGATCATGCTCGCGGTCATCATGCCGATCATCCAGCTCAACACCTGGGTCAAGTAGGGCCCCCCAGCTCGCTTGCGCTCGCTACCCCCCGAGGGGGAGGCCACGCTGGCGGACCGGCGGAGCCGGCTCCGCGGCGTGTGGCTTGGAGGGCCCGGCGCTGCGCGCGGGCCGCCCTCAGGTCGTCGGCTTGCTGGTCGCCTCGGGCTCGTCGTCGGGGGCCTTGGTGTGCTTGATGAAGATCTGGGCGGCGACGATGCCGATCTCGTAGAGGATGCACATGGGGATCGCGAGCGAGAGCTGCGAGATCATGTCGGGCGGGGTCACCACGGCCGAGACGACGAAGGCGCCGACGATGAAGTAGCCGCGCCACTGGCGCAGCTGGGCGATGGTGACGATGCCGATGCGGGCGAGCACGATGACCGCGATGGGCACCTCGAAGGCGATGCCGAAGACGAGGAACAGCGTCAGCACGGTGCCGAAATACTGCTCGATGTCCGGCGCCACGTTCACCGAATGGGTGCCGAAGCCGACGATGAACTTGGTCAGCGCCGGGATCACCAGCAAGTAGCAGAAGGCGACGCCGACGAAGAACAGCACCGTGCTGCTGATCACCAGCGGCAGCACCAGGCGCTTCTCGTGCGAATACAGGCCAGGCGCGACGAAGGCCCAGAGCTGGTACAGCACCACCGGCAGCGCGAGCAGGAAGCCCGCCATCAAGGTCACCTTCAGCGGCACCATCACCGGCGAGATGACGCTGGTGGCGATGAGCCGCGTGCCCGGCGGCAGGTTGCGCACCATGGGGTCGGCCAGCAGGTCGTAGAGGTGTCCGATGCCGGGCCAGATGCACAGCAGGACGAAGGCCACGACGATGGCCACGAGGGCGCGGATGAGGCGGTCGCGCAGCTCGATCAGGTGCGAGACGAAGGGCGCTTCGGTACCGGCCAGTTCGTCGGGCTTGTCGCTTCCTGGCTCGCTCATCGCCCGGCCTTCACGCCCGGCGGCCGGAAGCGCGCCACGCGTGCCGCACCCGAGAGGGCCTTGGTGCGTATGCCCTGGCGCTGCTTGTACCACTGCGGCGTGGCGCCGCGCTTCAGGCGCCAGTTCTTCTTCGGGTGGCGGTAGCTCGGTGGCGGCGGCTGCCAGCCGAGGCTGCCAGCGCTGTCGGTGCTGCCCGTGCCGCCGCCGATGCCGGCAGTGGCGTTCTTCCACTCGCCCTGGAAGGCGGCGCTGGCCGAATCGACCTCGCTCCTGACGGTCTGCTGCACGTCGCGCGCCGCGTCCTCGAACTGGGTCTTCATCTTCTTGAGCTCTTCGAGCTCGATCGAGCGGTTGACCTCGGCCTTGACGTCGGCGACGTAGCGCTGCGCCTTGCCGAAGAGGGCGCCCATCGTGCGCGCCACGCGCGGCAGCTTCTCGGGCCCGATGACGATCAGCGCCACCGCGCCGATGAGGGCGATCTTGTCGAAGCCGAAGTCGATCATGCCGGCAGGTCGGCCTTCATCGCAGCGCGCGCGGGGCGGGCGTTCAGGAACGCGACTTGGCCTCGACGTCCACGGTGTTGGTGTCGGCGCGCTTGGCGGCCGTCACCTGCTGCGAGGTCGGCGCCGGCGTCTCGGCCTCTTCGCCGGCGCCCTTCATGCCTTCCTTGAAGCCGCGCACCGCGCCGCCGAGGTCGCTGCCGATGTTGCGCAGCTTCTTGGTGCCGAAGATGACCACGACGACCAGCAACACGATCAGCCAATGCCAGATGCTGAACGAACCCATGATCCTTCTCCTACGAAAGCAGAGCCAGCGATTCTACGAGGTGCGCCCCGGGCCGCCCTGACCCAGGTCATCGCCGGGTCGGCCGACGCGGCAGCACGTCACCCTTTGACCCAGGGCCTGGGGCCGCCCATGACGTGCATGTGCAGGTGGTAGACCTCCTGCCCGCCGTCGCGCCCGGTGTTGATGACGGTGCGAAAGCCGTTCGTCACGCCCAGCTCGCGCATCAGCCGCGGCGCCAGGCCCAGCATGCGGCCCAGCAGCGCGTCGTGCTCGGGGCCGACGTCGGCCAGGGTCGCGATGTGCGTCTTCGGCACCACCAGCACATGCACCGGCGCCCAGGGGTGGATGTCGTGGAAGGCCAGCAGTTCGTCGTCCTCGTAGGCCTTCTTGGCCGGGATCTGCCCGGCGACGATCTTGCAGAAGAGGCAGTTCGGGTCGGCGTTCATGGGGCGTGGGCTCTCAGGCCAGGGGCACGGGCATGCCGCGGTTGTCGATGAAGGCGAGCCAGCCGCGGATGAAGCGGTAGAGGTACCACAGGCCGATGACGGTCCACGCCACCACGCCCGGGAACCAGATGAAGAGGAACAGCGGTGTGCTCAGCACCAGCCACAGCAGGGTGAACCAGAAGCTGCGCGCCTGCCAGCGGAAATGGCTGCGGTAGAAGGCGTCGGGCAGGTCGGGCCGCTTGACGTAGTTGATGATGATGGCGACGACCGAGAAGATGCCGGCCGAGAAAAACGACAGGATGTGCAGCCCGTACATCACGTGGGTGAGCGTTCGCAGGCCCTCGTTGGCGCTGCTGGCCGGGCCGGGGTAGGCAACTTCCGTCATGTCCCATCTCCTTCCCGTTGCCGGGTCTTGCGCAAGGCGAATTCTTCCAGGCCCGACAGGCCTTCGCGGCGTTCCAGTTCGGCCAGCACCTCGGCCGGACCGAGCCCGAAATGCGCCAGCGCCACCATCGAGTGGAACCACAGGTCGGCGGTCTCGCCGACGATGCGCGTGCGGTCACCGTCCTTGGCCGCCATCACGACCTCGGTGGCCTCCTCGCCGACCTTCTTCAAGATGGCGTCGGTGCCCTTGGAAAACAAGCGCGCGACGTAGCTCTTGTCGGGGTCGCCACCGCGGCGCGAGGCGATGACCTCGGCCAGCCTGGCCAGGGTGTCGTTGGAGCTGCTCATCGGTAGATCGAAGCCGGGTCCTGCAGCACCGGCTCCACGGCCTGCCAGGCGCCGTTCTCCAATCGCTGGAAGAAGCAGCTGTGGCGGCCCGTATGGCAGGCGATGCCGGGCTCGTGGCCCAGCTGCATCACCTTCAGCAGCAGCACGTCGTTGTCGCAGTCCATGCGGATGTCGTGCACCTGCTGGAAGTGGCCGGATTCCTCGC
>CAIWPS010000165.1 GCA_903914615.1 uncultured beta proteobacterium
GCGCGCAACCGCGCCCGCGGTGCCACCCGCGCGTCCTCAGCGCGGGCCCTCGATGGGGTTGCCATACAGCGGCCGGGCGCCGAACTGCGTGCTGATGGCGTAGGCGATGCCGCAGGCCAGCATCACCGGCACCGTGAGCTGGAACTGGTGGGTCATCTCCAGCACCATCACGATGGCCATCAGCGGCGCGTGCGTCACGGCCGCCAGCACCGCCGACATGCCGATCATGGCGACCACGCGAGGGTCGCCGACCCAGGCCGCGGGCAGCCACAGCGTCGCCACCTGCGCCAGCACGCTGCCGGCCGCGGCGCCGACGAACAGCGTGGGCGTGAAGACACCACCGACGGCGCCGCTGCCCGAGCTCAGCCCGATGGCGAGCAGCTTGCACAGCAGCAGGATGGCGAGGCCCTGCCAGACCAGGCTGCCCTGCAGCACGTCCGAGACGACGCTGTAGCCGTTGCCCCAGACCTGGGGCACGAATGCGGACAGCACGCCGAAGAGCGCGCCCCCCACGCCCAGCCGCAGCGGCAGCGAATGCAGGCGCCCGAAGACGAGGCGGCTGCGTTCGAGGAGCAGCAGCAGGCCCCATCCGATGCCGCCGCAGATGATGCCGGTCACCACGGTCATGCCCAGGCTCGAAGGCAGCATGGCCACCGCCGGCACGGCGTACAGCGGCCTGGGCTCGACCAGCACGTAGATCAGCGAGCTGGCGGTGGCCGACGCGATCAGCACCGGCGCCACCGCGTGGCGCGCGAAGAAGCCCAGCGCCAGCTCCAGCACGAACACCACCCCCGCCACCGGTGCGTGGTACGCCGATCCGATGCCGGCCGCGATGCCGCAGACCATGATGGCGCTGCGCTGCTCGGGCGCGATGGGCACCACGCGCGCCAGCCACGAGGTCAGCCAGGCAGAGAGCTGCACCATCGGGCCTTCGCGTCCGATCGAGGCGCCGGTGCCGACGGACAGCAGTGCCGAGACCGTGCGCGTGAAGGTCGTGCGGTCATTGAGGTCGACGCGCCCGGCACGCGCGGCCTCGATGTAGTCCAGGTGCACGTTGCCGTCGCGCCCGCGGGCTGCCCAGCGCCCGCCGACCTGCAGGACCAGACCGGCCAGTGCGCCTCCTGCCGCGCAGACTGCCGCCCGGTGCCAGGGCGCCAGCGCGCGCGCCGCTTCGACCAGCCCGCCGCCGTGCCCGGTCGCCACCCATTCGACCTGCTGCACCAGCCAGCGGAAAGCGAGCGTGGCCGCTGCCGCGAGCGCGCCGGCGGCCACCGCCCACAGCCACAGCCTGAGCGTGCGTGCGGCCGGAGCCAAGGCCCGCAGACCGGCGCGTGACGCGGTGGCATCGCCGGGGCGCCGCCGGGCTTCGGGTGTGGGCATGACGATGGGGAAAGCGACCAGGCCGCAGCCTTGGCCCGGACGACGGGAGTGCGCCGAGTCTGCCACGGCGCGGCGGCGGGCCGCGCCAGTGGGTGCGGTCATGCGGGCTTAACGCTGGCCTCACGCGGCGCGCGCATGCTGCGGGGTGACCATGTCCAAGTCCACGCCTCCCGCCCGCGCCCATGGCGTCGAACCATCGTCCGCCAGCGGCCTGTCCACGCACATCCTGCCGGCGTCGGCGACGATGATCGGTGTGTGCATGACGGTGCTGTCGATCGGCCACATCGGCCCCGCGGGCGAGATGCGCTGGCTCATCGACAAGCTGCTGGCCATGGACGCGCTGCTGTTCCTGGCCAGCGCGCTGCTTTCCTTCGTGTCGATGCGTGCCGAGCTGCAGCGCTCGCGGCTGGAACTGCACGCGGAATGGGTCTTCATCGTCGGCCTGAGCCTGCTCGCGCTGGTGGGGCTGGTGCTGGCCTTCGCCATCAGCTAGCACGGCGGACCGATGCGGCCCGCGGCGTGGCGCTGCCTAGAATCCGCCGCATGCCAAGCAGCAAGCAGGGAAGCTACGCCGAAGCCTCGATACGCGTCTTGAAGGGCCTGGAGCCCGTCAAGCAGCGGCCGGGCATGTACACGCGCACCGACAACCCGATGCACATCGTGCAGGAGGTCATCGACAACGCCGCCGACGAGGCCCTGGCCGGGCAGGGCCGGCGCATCGCCGTCACCCAGCATGCCGATGGCAGCGTCAGCGTCGACGACGACGGCCGCGGCATCCCCTTCGGCCTGCATGCCGAGGAAGGCGTGTCGGTGCTCGAGATCGTCTACACGCGGCTGCATGCCGGCGGCAAGTTCGACAAGGGCGCCGGCGGCGCCTACAGCTTCAGCGGCGGCCTGCACGGCGTGGGCGTGAGCGTCACCAACGCCTTGTCGAAGCGGCTGCAGGTGACGGTGTGGCGCGAAGGCCAGGTGGCGGCGATGGCCTTCGGCGGCGGCGACGTGACCGACCCGCTGGTGGTGCGCAAGGCCGGCAGCGGCGACAGGAAGCACGGCACCAGCGTGCGCGTCTGGCCCGACCCGAAGTACTTCGAGAGCGCCGAGCTGCCGCGCGCCGAGCTGATGCACCTGCTGCGCAGCAAGGCCGTGCTGATGCCCGGCGTGACGGTGAGCTTCACCTTGGAGAAGACCGGCGACAAGCCGCCGGAAACGACGACCTGGCTCTACCAGGGCGGCCTGCGCGACTACCTGATGCAGAGCCTGGCGGCCGAGCCGATGATTCCGCTCTTCGAAGGCGCCCAGTACGCCGGTGCCGGCGAGACCGAGAACTACGCCGAAGGCGAAGGCGCGGCCTGGTGCGTGGCCTTCACCGACGACGGCGCGCTGCTGCGCGAGAGCTACGTCAACCTCATCCCGACGGTGGCCGGCGGCACCCACGAGTCGGGGCTGAAGGACGGCCTCTTCGGCGCCATCAAGAGTTTCATCGAGCTGCACGCGCTCCTGCCCAAGGGCGTCAAGCTGATGCCCGAGGACGTGTTCAGCCGTGCCAGCTTCGTGCTCTCGGCCAAGGTGCTGGACCCGCAGTTCCAGGGCCAGATCAAGGAACGGCTGAACAGCCGCGACGCGCTGCGCCTGGTCTCGGGCTATGTGCGGCCGGCGCTGGAGCTGTGGCTGAACCAGCATGTCGACCTCGGCAGGCGGCTGGCCGAGCTCGTCATCCGCCAGGCGCAGACGCGGCAGCGCGCGTCGCAGAAGGTCGAGAAGAGGAAGGGCAGCGGCGTGGCCGTGCTGCCGGGCAAGCTCACCGACTGCGAGAGCCGCGACCTGAACCTCAACGAGGTCTTCCTCGTCGAGGGCGACAGCGCCGGCGGCAGCGCCAAGATGGGCCGCAACAAGGAGACGCAGGCCGTGCTGCCGCTGCGCGGAAAAGTCCTCAACACCTGGGAGGTCGACCGCGACCGGCTCTTCGCCAACACCGAGATCCACGACATCGCGGTGGCCGTCGGCGTCGACCCGCACGGCCCGAACGACGAGCCCGACTTCAGCGGCCTGCGCTACGGCAAG
Source organism: uncultured beta proteobacterium (assembly GCA_903914615.1). Classification (GTDB taxonomy): domain Bacteria; phylum Pseudomonadota; class Gammaproteobacteria; order Burkholderiales; family Burkholderiaceae_C; genus Rubrivivax. The sequence goes on from CAIWPS010000165.1 coordinate 3,442, forward strand.
GTCTGCATCCTGTCGGACGCCGACGTCGACGGCTCGCACATCCAGGTGCTGCTGCTGACGCTGTTCTTCCGCCACTTCCCGAAGCTGGTCTCGCGCGGGCATGTCCACATCGCGCGGCCGCCGCTGTTCCGCATCGACGCACCGGCGCGCGGCAAGCGGCCGCAGGCCAAGATCTACGCGCTGGACGACGGCGAGCTGACGGCGGCGCTGGACAAGCTGCGCAAGGAAGGCGCCAGGGAAGGCAGCTGGACCATCAGCCGCTTCAAGGGCCTGGGCGAGATGAACGCCGAGCAGCTGTGGGAAACGACGCTCAACCCCGAGACGCGGCGCCTGCTGCCGGTGAGCTGGGACGGCCGCGGCTTCGACGCCACGGCGCGGCTGTTGACGCAGCTGATGGGCAAAGGCGAGGCGCAGGCGCGCCGCGACCTCATGGAGCTGCGCGGCGACGAGGTGGAGGTGGACGTCTAGCCCCCCCTCTACGGCGGGGCCGCCCGGTAGGGGAGGCGGGCTCCGGCGATCCCCTGCGCCTCACTCGTCGTCGAGGTCGAGACGGCCCTTCTCGCACTGCAGACCCCATCTGCCGCACAGGGCGTCCTGAGCGATCTTCGCGGTCCACCTGGAGGATCGCTCCATGGTCGTCCGCCAGTGCAGCCCACCCCACACCCGGGCGTTCGTGTTGTCTTCGACAATGTCGTCGAGCGAGTCGTAGTGCGCGCGCGTCACCACCGGCCAGCCTGCGACCTGGGCACCGGTGCTCGTGAGCTCGACCGGGAAGTCACCGAACAGCAGCTTGAGCGCCCGGGTCGCCGCACCGGCATAGCAGCCGTGGCCGGCCGGGTATTCGGGGTGGTTGGCGCGAACCGCCGGCGTCCAGGCGGGATCGGAAGACGTGTGCGGGTGGCCGTCCTGCCCGCCCCGCCGGATCGCCTGCCACGGCCGCCATGACAGGTGCGCGTACTTCGCCTCGAAGCAGGCCAGCATGGCGTCCCCGGTCGCCACCGAGAACGCCGCGAGTGCCCGTGCCGCCGCGAGCCCGTCCAGCCCGCGTGCGGTGACGATGTCCCGCACGTTGCGCGACCACAGCGTGAAGCCGCTCTCCGTCCAGAACTGGACGACGTCGGTCATCGCAGGCGTGCGGATCGTGCTGGTCAGCGCGCCGAAGGCCTTCGTTTCCTCGAAGTCGCGCCAGTATCTGCCACTGGTGAGGCGCGGCGGCGGCTTGATCCGCCGGGCGCCGGGCGACGGCGCGGTCAGCGGCATCGTGAAGGCCATGGCCTCGTCGTTCGCTCCTGCGGTGGCGTAGGGCGTGGCCGCCGGAACGGCCTGCCAGACGCCGGGGTCCGCCGCAGGGTTGGCATAGCTGGCGTTGTTGTAGAAGTTGTCGCCCGCGCGTGCGGCGAGGACCGCCTTCGCCGCGGCCTCGCCGACGGCGATGCCTTCGGTCTTGGCCCGGCCGTTTGGGATCGCGGCCATGGAGGCCTCGTAGGCGGCGCGGTAGTTCGCGCGCGCGGTCGGGTTGTCGTTGACCCGTTCGTAGCCGACGCGGAAGGCCGCGCTGGCGACGGCCGCGTTCAGGTCCGCACCCGCCGCTGCGGGGATGTCGGCGATGAAGGGTTCGTACAAGCGCTTGTGCTCCGGGTCGCCACCCTGGGCCGCGACCGTCGCGTCGTAGACGGCGACCTGTATCAAGGCCATCGTGTAGGCCTGGGCGGCATTGCCGCGGCCGGTGAACGCGGCGACCAAGGTCTGCGCATGGGCATGCCACGGCGCCACCGCACCTTGTTGCGCAAGGGCCGGCGCCGGCACCAGAAGCAGCGCCGTTGACAGCGCTGCCATTGCGATCATGATCGGCTTCTTCATGGGATTGCCTTCTCCAGTCGGGCTTGCGAAATTGCGCTGCCGGGGGTCGCGCGGCACCACGCGCCGCGGACGATGCTTCCCTGGTGCCTCGAAGTCCCCAGGAAGCGGTGAATTTCCGATGAAGAATGGCTTGCGGTCGATGTGAACACGAGGGATCGGGCGATCGACGACGCGCTGCCTTGCGCGCTGCAGGTCGGCGACTGGCGCGTTGCGCCGGCGCTGAACCAGATCAGCCGCGCCGGCGAGTGCGTGCGCATCGAGCCCAAGGCGATCGAGCTTCTGGTCTTTCTGGCGCAGCGCCGGGGCGAGGTCGTGAGCCGGGACGAGTTGCTGGCCGCGCTGTGGGCTGGAGTGATCGTCGGCGACAACGCCTTGACGCAGGTGGTCACCAAGCTGCGCAAGGCGCTGGGCGATACGGCGAGGAAGCCGAGCTACATCGAAGCGATCTCCAAGCGCGGCTACCGGCTGATCGCGGCGGTCGATCGGCTGGAGCCTGCGGCGCAAGCGCTGCCGACCGTCGCGACGCCCGGTCTCGAGACATCGCCCACGCCGCCGCGGCCCTGGGTCGTCGCCGGCGTCGCGCTGATGGCGCTGGCCGTCGCTGCCGCAGGCTGGCTCTTCCTGCGACCGATCGGCGGCGACGTGCCGTCGGCACGGGAATGGCCGCCACCGTCGGCGCCGGCCGCCCGGTTGCCGACGGTGATCGTGCGGCCGATCGAGGCCAGTGGCGACGACGCGGCCAAGCTGATCGCGAGCGGCCTGACCGCGGACCTGGTCAACGATCTGGCCAAGGTTTCGGGCTTGTGGGTGGTCAGCGGCGCCGAGCCCTCCGGCGCGGTGCCGCGCGCACGCGAGGAAGCTGCAGGCACGGTCGCGGGGCGCTATGCCCTGGTCGGGACGCTGCAATCCGATGGCAAGGTGCTTCGACTGCAGGTTCGTCTGTCCGATGTCGACGGCGGACGACAAGTCTGGTCGCGCCGCTTCGAGCGTGAGGCGCATGACCTGTTCGCGGTGCAGGACGAGCTGGCGCGCAGCATCCTCGCGCAGCTGCCGATCAAGGTCAGCGAGGCCGAGATCGCCAGTCTCGCCCAGCGCTACACGCGCAATGTCGCTGCCTACGAGCAATTTCTTCGCGGTCAGGCCGCCGTGCAGGTGCGCGATCGCGCGCAGAACGACCTCGCGCGCGCGTGCTACTGGAAGGCGATCGAACTCGACCCGGCGTTCTCGCGCGCCTACGCCGGGCTGGCGATGACGTATGCGCTGGCGTACCAGCTGGGTTGGGACGGTGAGGCCGCCCTCGACAAGGCGGTCGAGTTCGCCGGGACCGCCCAGCAGATGAGTCCTGCCCTGCCCGAGGCGCACTGGGTGCTCGGCTTGGTCGCGACCCAGCGGCGCCGGCATGGCGACGCGATCCTGCATCTGCAGAGCGCCCTGCGCCTGAACCGGTCATACGCCGACGCCTACGCCCTGCTGGGAGGCATCAGGACGTACACCGGCCAGCCGGCCCAGAGCGTGCCGCTGCTGCGGACTGCGCTGCGGCTGAACCCGGACGCAGGGTCGCTGTATTTCCTGCTCCTCGGCCGTGCCCTGTACTTTGTCGGTGAGCACGAGCAGGCACGGGTGAACCTCGAGCAGGCGCTGACGCGCAACGCGGCAAACGTCGAAGCGCGGGTCTACCTGGCGGCGGTCCTGGCCCAACTCGGCGATCCCGAAGGCGCAGCCTGGCAGGCTGAAGAGATCCGCGCCGTCGAGCCGAACTTCAGCGCCAAGCGCTGGCTGGCGACCTATCCGATGACCGACGAGCGGCAGCAACAACGCCTGGCGCAGGCTCTCTTGCCCTACGGACTGTAGGCGCGCACGCCACCGGCTGTGCTTGCCCGTGAGCCCACCCGCGGTTTCCACCCATGCCCTGCGGGTTGGCGGCGTCGAACAATCGGCAGGCCACCGCTTCGAGGAATCGCCATGCAGACGACGATGATGGACGTGCCACTGTCGGTGAACCACCTGATGGAGCGCGCCGGCACCATCTTCAAGGGCAACGAAGTCGTCTCGCGCCTGCCCGACAAGAGCCTGCGCCGCCACAGCTACGGCGAGATTTACCGCCGCACGCGCGCGCTGGCCGCGGCGCTGCAGGGACTGGACCTGAAGAAGGGCGACCGCGTCGCCACGCTGGCCTGGAACCACCATGCCCACCTGGAGTGCTACTTCGGCATCCCGGCCTGCGGCGGCGTCATGCACACGCTGAACCTGCGCCTGGCGCCGGGCGACATCGGCGCCATCGCCGCCGACGCCGGCGACCGCGTCCTCGTCGTCGACGACATCCTGCTGCCGCTCTACACGCAGTTCGCGCACCTGCACCGCTTCGAGCGCGTCATCGTGTTCCCCTTCTCCGGCGCGCCGGTGGCGGCGGAGTTCATCGACTACGAGGCGCTGCTGGCCGGCGCCGATGCCGAAGGCTTCCGGTGCAGTCCCCACGACGAGAACGACCCGGTGTCGATGTGCTACACCTCGGGCACCACCGGCGCGGCCAAGGGCGTCGTCTATTCGCACCGCAGCACGGTGCTGCACACGCTGGTGGGCTGCCTGGGCGACCACTGGGACTTCAAGAGCACCGACGTGCTGCTGCCGGTGGCGCCGATGTTTCACGCCAATGCCTGGGGCACGCCTTACGGCGCGGTGATGCTGGGGCTGAAGATCGTCTTCCCCGGGCCGCACCTGCATGCCGACGACCTGCTCGACCTGCTGCAGCTGGAACCGCCGACGCTGGCCCTGGGCGTGCCGACGATCTGGCTCAGCCTGATCCAGGCCTACGAACGCGCGCTGACCGAGCAGCCCGGCCGCTGGAAGCTGCCCCAGGGCATGCGCAGCATGGTCGGCGGTGCGGCGGTGCCCGAATCGCTGATCCGCGCCTACGACCGCCATGGCGTGAAGCTGGCGCAGGGCTGGGGCATGACCGAGACGTCGCCGCTGGCCACCGTGTCCTACCCGCGCGCCGAGCTCACCGGTGCCAGCGCCGACGAGCGCTTCCGCCGCGGTGCCATGGCCGGCGTGCCGGCGCCGCTGGTCGACCTGCGCATCCGCACCGACGAAGGCCGTGACGCGCCCTGGGACGGCAGCACGATGGGCGAGATCCAGGTCCGCGGCCCCTTCATCACCGGTTCGTACCACGGTGTGCCGGTCGGCGCCGAGAAGTTCGCCACCGACGCCGACGGCAGGACCTGGCTGCGCACCGGCGACGTCGCGGTGATCGACGCGCTGGCCTTCGTGCGCATCACCGACCGCACCAAGGACCTCATCAAGAGCGGCGGCGAATGGATCAGCTCGGTCGACCTGGAGAACGCGCTGATGGGCCACCCGGCACTGGCCGAAGCGGCGGTGATCGCCATCCCCGACGCGAAGTGGAGCGAGCGGCCGCTGGCCTGCGTCGTCCTCAAGACGGGCCTGTCGGTCACGGCCGCGGAGCTTGCGGCGCACCTGCTCGCGCAGGGCTTCGCGAAGTGGCAGCTGCCCGACCGCTACGAGTTCATCGACGCCATCCCGCGCACGTCCACGGGCAAGTTCTGGAAGGTCAAGCTGCGCGAGCGCTACGCCCGGTAGCGGCGCAGCGCGCCAGTCCATCGTGGCCGGTGCCTGCAGCGGCGTCGACTACGCAGCCTGCACCGCGTCGGCGGGCAGGGTGCAGGTGTACAGGCTGCCCTGCCCCGGCACGCGGCGCACGCCCAGTTCGCCGCCCATCAGCCGCGCCAGGCGCTGCGCCAGCGCCGCGCCCAGCCCGCCGCCGCCGGCGCGGAAGGGGTCGAAGGTGGCGGCCAGCGTCGCCTCGTCGGCGCCGCCGCTGCTGTCGGCCACGCTGATGCGGATGAGCCCGCTGGCCGGCGCACCCGCGCGCAGCGTCACCGTGCCGGAGCTGCTGGCACGCACCGCCAGCTCGACCATCTCGCGCAGCACCTGGCGGACCCGCCCCAGGTCGGCGCGCGCGTAGCCCAGGTCGTCGGCGATCTGCGCCTCCCAGTGCAGGCCCTTCTTCTCCACCGCGTCGCGCAGTTCGGGGGCCAGCTGCGTGAGCATTTCCCACAGGTCGAAGGGCTCCCTGGACAGCTCCAGCTGGCCGCCCTCGGCCAACGCCAGGTCGAGCACGGCGCCGATGCGCGCGGCCAGGCTGCGCGCAGTCTCGCGCAGGCGCACGAGCTCGCGCTGCTGGGCGTCGACGAGCGGCCCGGCCAGGCCCTGCAGCAGGTTGTCGGCCATGACGACGATGGCCGCCGGGCTCGAGCGCAGGCCGGCGCCGAGGTGGGTCATGAAGCCTTCGCGCACGCGCGCGGCCTGCGTCGCCTGCGCCCGCAGCAGGTCGAGCTCGGTGCTGCAGGCCTGCAGGGCTTCCTGCACGCGCGCAAGCTCGGCGCGCTGGGCCTCGCTGTCGGTGACGTCGCGCACCAGGCACAGCAGGCTGCCGTCTTCGGCCAGGCGCTGCGCCCGCCACTGCAGCAGGGCCGGGCTGCCGTCGTCGCGGCGCATGCGGGTGCGCAGTTCGATGCCGGTGGCGCCCGCCGGCACGGCTTCCAGCGCCAGTTCGCAGCGCCGGCGTTCCTCGGGCAGCAGTCGCGCCGGGGCGGGTTGGCCCACAAGCGTCGCGGCGCCGACGCCCCACAGGCGCTCGCCGGCCCTGCCCACGCGGGACCAGCGGCCGTGGGTGTCGACGAGACCGATGGCGTCGAAGCTGGCGTCGAAGACGCGCTGCAGCGCCACCTCGGTCTCGCTGCGCGCCTGCTGCGCCTGCCCGACCGCCGCCAGCGCCTGGCGGGCCTGCCGACGCTCGCGCAGC
>CAIWPS010000166.1 GCA_903914615.1 uncultured beta proteobacterium
ACCATCCAGGCGCGGTCGAATTCCAGGCCGGTCTCGATGAGCAGGCTCTCCTGCACCGCGATGGCGGCGCAGGACTTGACCGGGTGCACGAAGAGCTGCGTCACGGTGCAGGGCAGGTCACTGTTGTTCAAGGGCACTCCGAAGGGCATTCAGGACTTCACGATTGTGAAGGGGCCCCCTCCCTACAATCGACCCATGACCCGCCAAGACATCCTCGTGCGCGGCGCCGGCGCCGTCGGCCTGTGCACGGCCCTGGCGCTGTCGCGCCAGGGGCTGCGCGTGGCGCTGCTGGGCAGCCTCGCCGAACCCGAGCGGCCCGACCTGCGCGCCTACGCCCTGAACGCCGCCTCGGTGCGCCTGCTGGCGCAGCTCAAGGTGTGGGACGCCATCCCCGCCGACGCCCGCACGGCGGTGCACGAGATGCACATCGAAGGCGATGCGCCGGGCGCGGCGCTGCAGTTCTCGGCCTGGCAGCAGAGCCTTTCAGAACTGGCCTGGATCGTCGACGCCGCCGAACTGGAACGCGCGCTGCGCGCCGCGGTGCGCTTCGCCCCCCACGTCACGCCCGTGGCGGCCGAGGTGCCGGCGGCGCTGCAGGTGCTGGCCGAAGGCCGCGATTCGGCCACCCGCGAGCGCCTGGGCGTGCGCATGCCGCGGCTGGCCTACGGGCAGCGCGGCATCGCGGCGCGGCTGGTCTCGCCGCAGCCGCACGCCGGGCTGGCGCGGCAGTGGTTCCGCAGCCCCGACGTGCTGGCCCTGCTGCCGCTGGACCGGCCAGCCTTCGAGGGCCGCGGCGGCCACGGCCTGGCGCTGGTGTGGTCGGTGCCCGACGCGCGCGCCGACGCGCTGATGGCCCTGTCCGACGCCGACTTCCTGAATGCGCTGATGGACGCCACCGCGGGCGCGGCGGGCGAACTCGCGCTGGCGAGCGGCCGCGCCCAGTGGCCGCTGGCGCTGGCCCACGCCGACGCGCTCTGCGGCCCGGGCTGGGTGCTGGTGGGCGACGCCGCGCACCTCGTGCACCCGCTGGCCGGCCAGGGCCTGAACCTGGGCCTGGGCGACGTCGCCACGCTGGCCGCCGTGCTGGCCGCGCGCGAGCCCTGGTGGCCGCTCGGCGACGCGCGGCTGCTGGCGCGCTACGCCCGCGAGCGCCGCGGCCCGGTGCGCGCGATGGCGCAGGCCTGCGACGGCCTGTTGCAGCTCTTCGCCACGCCGCAGCCCCTGGTGCGGGAACTCCGCAACCGCGGCCTGACTCTGGTCAACCACCTGCCCCCGCTCAAGCGCCTGCTCACCGCACGCGCGCTGGGCTGAAACCCACGACCGCCACCGGACCTGCCCCATGAAGAACCTGCCCCGCACCCTGCTGGCCGTTGCCGCCCTCGTCGCCTGCGGCGCGCTGCACGCCCAGGAAGCCGTCATCCGCAAGGCCCTGCAGGAGCGGCTGCCCAACATCGGCAAGATCGACGAGGTCACGCACTCGCCCATCCCGGGCCTGTACGAGGTGCGCTATGCCGGCACCGAGATCCTGTACAGCGACGAGAAGGGCGAGTTCATCATCACCAACGGCTCGCTGGTCGACACCAAGACCCGCACCGACCTCACCGAGGCGCGCCTGAACAAGCTGATGGCGGTCGACTTCGACAAGCTGCCTCTGAAGGACGCGATGACCATCAAGCAGGGCAGCGGCGCGCGCCGGATGGCGGTCTTCGTCGACCCAAACTGCGGCTACTGCAAGCGCTTCGAGCGCGACCTGGCCAACGTCAAGGACGTCACCATCTACACCTTCCTGATGCCCATCCTGGGCGACGACAGCGCGGTCAAGGCGCGCGACATCTGGTGCGCCAAGGAACCGTCGGTGACCTGGCGTGCCTGGATGCTGGACGGCGCCAAGCCGGCGCGCAGCATGGGCAACTGCGACGTCGCGGCCATCAGCCGCAATCTCGAATTCGCGCAGAAGCAGCGCATCAACGGCACGCCGGCGGTGTTCTTCGCCGACGGCACGCGCAAGCCCGGCGCCATCCCCGGCCCGATGATCGAGAAGCTGCTGGCCGAAGCGGCCGCGGCGGGCGCCAGGAAGCAGTAGGCCCACGGTCGGGCGGCGGCGCGATGACAATCGCGGCATGAACCCCACCCTCGCCGCCGCCCCGGGCGCCGCGCCCACGCCGCTGGCCCTGCGCCTGGGCTACGCCGGGCTCGTTCCCTTCGTCGCCGGCGCGCTGCTGGTGTGGCTGGTGCGCGAGGACGCCCACCCCTACGTGACGCTGGCGATGGCCGCCTACGGCGCCGTCATCGTCAGCTTCCTCGGCGGCATCCACTGGGGCCTGGCGCTGCGCGAGGCGGTGCCGCCACCGCTGCTGCTGGGCTGGGGCGTGGTGCCTTCGCTGGTGGCCTGGCTGGCGGTGATGATGCCGCCGGCCGCCGGCCTGGTGGTGCTGGGCGCGATGCTGGTGGCCTGCTATGCGGTCGACCGCCAGCTGTACCCGCTGCACGGCGCGGCGCCCTGGCTGACGCTGCGCTTCCGCCTCAGCGCCGTGGCCAGCCTGGCCTGCTTCATCGCCGCCGCGGGTGCCTGAGCCGGCGGCCCTGTACGCACCGGGCGACGTCGCGCGCCGCCGCCAGCTCGCTGCGCTGGGCCTGGCCGTGCTGGTGGCGCACCTGTGGCTGGCGGGCCGGGTGCTGCCGCCGCGGCTGGGTGAAGGGGCCGCCGACACGCGGCCGCGGCGCATCGAAGTGGCCTTCGTCCGCGAACTCGCCCCGGCCGCGCCGCCCGCCGCAGCCGCCGCGCCCGCACCGCCGCCGCAGCGCCGCATCGCGGCGTTGGCACCCGGGCCTGCCGCTTCGGCTGCCCTCGTCGAGGCCGACGCGCTGCCCCCGGTGGCCGCGATGCTGCCGGCGCCCGACCCGGCACCACCGCTGCAGATCAGCCCGCCGCCCCTGCTGCTGCCGCCGGCGGCCGTGGCCCCGGCCGCGCAGTCCTTCGAGTGGCCGCCCTCGACGCGGCTGAGCTACCGCCTGACCGGCTGGTACCGCGGCGCCGTCGAAGGCCAGGCGCAGGTCGAATGGCTGCGCGCCGGCACGCAGTACCAGGTCTTCATGGACCTGGGCATCGGCCCTTCGTTCGCGCCGCTGATGAGCCGCCGGGTCAGCAGCGAGGGCGAGATCACGCCCGAAGGCCTGAGCCCGCGACGCTACGACGAGGTCACCCACGTCATCCTGCGCGACCCGCGCAGCCTGACCATCTTCCTCGACGCCGAGCGCGTGCGCCTGCCCGGCGGCCAGAACCTGCCGCGGCCGCCGGGGCTGCAGGACAGCGCCAGCCAGTTCGTGCAGCTGACCTGGCTGTTCACGACGCGGCCGGCGCTGCTGCAGCCCGGGCAGTCGATCGAACTGCCGCTGGCGCTGCCGCGCGTCGTCGAGCCCTGGACCTACGACGTGCTGGGCGTGGAGACCCTGGCCACGCCCGCGGGGCCGGTCGACGCGCTGCATGTCAAGCCGCGGCGCGAGCCGCGCCCGGGCGTCGACCTGACGGCCGAGATCTGGGTCGCGCCCAGCCTGCAGTACCTGCCGGTGCGCATCCTCATCCGCCAGGACGCCGAGACCTACATCGACCTTCTGCTCGACCGCCTGCCCGAGCAGGCGGCCGCGCCGCGCTGAGCAGGCCGGCGGCCGGCGGGCGGCGCCGTATAGTGGCCGGCCCGAAGCGGAGAACGCCATGACCGAAGCCCTCATCCTGACCGAACTGCGCGGCAGCGGCGAACGCCGCACCGGCCTCGTGACGCTGAACCGCCCCAAGCAGCTGAATGCGCTGAACGACGCGCTGATGGACCAGCTCGGCGCCGCGCTGCTGGCCTGGGACGCCGACGACAGCATCGGCTGCATCGTCGTCACCGGCAGCGAGAAGGCCTTCGCCGCCGGTGCCGACATCGGCGCCATGGCCGAGCAGACCTTCATGGACGCCTACCGCGGCAACTTCATCACCCGCAACTGGGAAGCCATCCGCCAGGTGCGCAAGCCCGTCATCGCCGCGGTGGCCGGCTTCGCCCTGGGCGGCGGCTGCGAGCTGGCGATGATGTGCGACTTCATCATCGCCGCCGACAGCGCGCGCTTCGGCCAGCCCGAGATCAAGCTCGGCATCATCCCCGGCGCCGGCGGCACGCAGCGGCTGCCGCGCGCGGTGGGCAAGGCCAAGGCCATGGACCTGGTGCTGACCGGCCGCATGATGGACGCCGCCGAGGCCGAGCGCGCCGGGCTGGTCTCGCG
>CAIWPS010000167.1 GCA_903914615.1 uncultured beta proteobacterium
CCTGGGACCGTCAACGCTCGCGGGACGGGGCCAAGGAGGCACTGTGGCTGCACCACGCCACGCATTCAAAAGGGCCCGGCCCTCTCCCAAATTCGACACGGGTGTTCTTCCAATCGCACCCCGGGCGGCTGGTTGGCGAGGGGCGGTTCCCCGGGCTCCCGCGCGCCGTGTGCGGCGGCGAGGAGCGCAGCACCGGGGGCGGCGCGCGCAGCGCGCTTCGTCCTCATACTCGCGGCTCCTGTCTGAGCGGAGCTGCCGCCAGGCAGCGCAGCGAGTTAGCCGCGCGCCCCCGGTGCGAGCACCAATCGGGATAGGGGCCGGCCGTTTCAGGCCGGACCCCTCCCACACCACCCGGCATGCGGGTCCGCACCGGGCGGTTCGAGAAGTTGAGGTCAGGAGAATCGAGGGACGCCAAGTTCGTCGAAGTAACGTACGGTCAGGATCGGTCGCAGACCGGTGCGCACAGTGCCCCACCAACCCTGGCGCAGCGATGCCGCGCGGCGGGCCAGTGAATCATCGGCGCCCAGCGCCCGCAGTTCCCGGTAGATCCGGGGGCCGCGACGCCATTGGCGCAGACGTAACACGCGCAGTCGGGTGCGCAACCAGCCATTCAACCGAGTGAAGACGCTGGGGGTCTGGATGAGCGAGTAGTAGGCGCACCAGCCAGGAATCAGTTTGCGCAGATCCTGCGCGACCTGTTCCAGGCTGCGACCCACTGTCACGCGGGTAAGGTCGCGCACGCGGTCACGCAACCGCTGCAGACTCTGCGCGGCCACACCCAGCCGTACCCAACCATCGCTGCGGCGCAGCAGCGCGTACCCCAGGAACTTGCGTTTCCAGGCATCCGCCACCGCCGTCTTCGCCTCGTTGACCCTCAGCCGCAGCTTCGCGTAGCAGCCACGCAGCGCTTGAAGTACCCGTGCCCCGGCCCGGTGGCTCCTGACGTAGACGTTGCAGTCGTCGGCGTAGCGCACGAAGCGGTGGCCCCGGCGTTCCAGCTCCCGATCCACCTCGTCCAGCAACACGTTGGCCAACAGCGGGCTCAAGGGACCGCCTTGCGGTGTGCCTTCGTCGCGCGCGATGGGGATACCGTGTTCCAGGATGCCAGCCTGCAGGTAGCGACGGATCAGTCGCAGTACGTGCTTGTCCGCTATTCGCTTGGCCAGCCGGTCCATCAGGATGTCATGGTTGACGCGGTCGAAGAATCGCTCTAAGTCCACATCCACCACCACCCCGTACCCCGCCTGCGCGTGCGCTTGTGCAGCCTGCACCGCCTGTTGCGCGCTGCGCTCCGGCCGGAAGCCGTAGCTGTGCGCGCTGAAGGTCGGATCCAGCTGTGGCTGCAGCACCTGCAGCAGGGCCTGTTGGATCAGCCTGTCGACCACGGTCGGAATGCCTAATTCACGTGAGCCGCCACCCGGTTTCGGTATGCTCACCCGGCGCACCGGTTCTGGCTTGTAGTTGCCATCGAGTAACCGCTGGCGGATGTCAGGCCACGCTGTCTTCAGGTATTCGCCCGTGTCCTGCACCGAACGTCCATCGACGCCGGCGCCTCCTTTATTGGCCCTGACGCGCTTCCACGCTCGGACCATGTTCTCTCTGGTCAGCGCCTGCCCCAGCAGATCGTCAACCCCTTGGCTCGTGTGTTCATGCCGCGCCAGTCCAGCTTCATCGCGCGCCATGTCACCCACAGCTTCACCGTGGGCTCCCCTGGCTTGCCCCGGCTCGCCGGGCTTCTGATGCATTGCTGAGCCAAGCGGCATGACGCGTCACCATCCTTCTCGTTCGGCCCTTCGGTGCCTCGCGGAACCTACTACGGCCTCAGCTGACTTCTCGCTCCGGTTCACGACCGTCGCCCTTTCAGGCACGAGGCGAGATCTCCCCTGGTAAGAACACGATCCTTCCCCGCACAGCCGCCGCATCTACATCGCCCGAACCTTGACCACAAGGAGCTTCGCTGTTGCTGGCCAGCTCGCCCCGCTCGGCAATGCCTCATATCCGGTTCTTGTCCATCGGCTCACGGTTTCGTTCCACGCTTACTCTCCACGCTCGGTCGCCCTCACGCAGTTGCGCTTCCCTTCGTTCACTGTGGTCAGCTCACGAGAGGACTTTCACCTCCAAGATCATGCCCATGCAGGGCACACCAGCGAACCCGGCCCGCAGGGGCGGGCGCCGCACTCGGCGCGCGCAAGCCCGGGGAACCGCCCCTCGCCCGCACCATGCCGGATCAGTACAAGTCCCCGGTGATGCTGTTCGCCCTTCTGTTC
>CAIWPS010000168.1 GCA_903914615.1 uncultured beta proteobacterium
CAAGGGCGTGGACAGGCCGATTCTGAGCTACCTTGTCAAATGCGCCAAGCCGCGCAAGTTCCGCATCGGTACTCGCGGCGTCGAAGGCGTCGCCACGCGCATGATCGGCCGCGACGCCGAACTGGAAGGGCTGCAGGCCGCTTATCGGCGCCTGTTCCATGAGCGCGAGCTGGCTGCTGTCACGGTCGTAGCCGAGGCTGGGATCGGCAAGAGCCGGCTGCTCCATGAGTTCGAGGCCTGGAGCGAAGCGCGGCCAGAACGCTTCTTCCTGTTCCGTGGCCGCGCCACGCCGCAGACCTCCACGCAGGCCTATGGACTGTTGCGCGACATCCTGGCCTGGAGGTTCCAGATCCTGGATGACGACAGCCTCGAGGTGGCGCGCAGGAAGATGGAGGGCGGCATCGTCCCGCTTTTCGTGAACGACGATGGCGCCGATCTTTCGGAGGCCCACGCTCATCTGCTGGGCCATTTGATCGGCATCGAGTGGCAGGACAGCCGACACATCAAGGGCATCGTCGACGACCCCCGGCAGATCAGGAACCGCGCGTTCCATACTGCAGCGCAACTCTTCCGCCGGGTCAGTGCCAGCGATGGCAGTCCGGTGATCCTTCAACTTGAGGATTTGCACTGGGCCGACGGCGAGAGCCTGGACTTCCTGAATTACCTGCTCGAGGTGAGCCGCGACGTGCCACTGCTGGTGCTGAGCTCCACCCGACCGGCGCTGTTTGAGCAGCGGCAGGATTGGATCCGCAACGCCGCCATCCACAAGCGGATGGATCTGTATCCGCTGGACAAGGACACGAGCCGTTTGCTCGCAGGCGAACTGCTGAACAGGCTGCCCGAGATCCCAGCCGCTCTCACGGAACTGCTCACCAGCATCGCCGAGGGCAACCCCTTCTACATGGAAGAACTGCTGAAGATGCTGATCGACCAGGGAGCCATCCAGACCGGCGAGCCCTGGGTCGTCAATGCGGAGCGGCTCCTGGTAACCAAGGTGCCGCCAACGCTCACCGGCGTGCTTCAAGCCCGTCTGGACGGCCTGCCGGCCGCAGTGAAGCGCGCGCTGCAGCAGGCCAGTGTCGTCGGCACGGTGTTCTGGGACCAGGCACTTGCCGCCGTGGATCCTCCTGCGGCCGAACAGCTGCCCGCGCTTGTGCAGCGCGGACTCGTCCTGCCCAGACCCGATGCGCCACTCAAAGGCCTGCGCGAGTACGCCTTCTGCCACCAGGTGTTGCACCAGGTGACGTATGGAACGGTGCTCAAGCGCGACAAGCGCGAGAGCCACGCCAAGGTGGCGCAGTGGCTGGCAGCCTTGACGGAGCAAGGTGGCGCGCGTGCCGGTGACCTCCTCGGCGCCGCGGCCGAGCACTTCGCGCAAGCCGGCGACGCGGCCGCGGCCGGCGATTTCCATGTCCGCGCGGCCGAGCATGCCGGGCAACGCTTCGCGCACGAACGTGTCATGGCGAATGTGGCCAGGGCATTGGCACTGCTGGAGGAATCAGCCCCTGCGCGGGTCGACCTGCGCTGGCGGGCGCTGAGTGCACGCGAACTGACGCTGGGCCTTCAGGCCCGCCGCGACGAACAGGCGGCCGACCTGAACTCCATGGCGCAGGTCGCCGATCTGCTGTCCGATGACCGCCGACGCGCCGACGTGGCCCGGCGGCGCGGTACGCGCGCGATGCGCATGGCCGACTGGCCGGCGCAAGAGCGCGCGGCGCGTCAGGGCCTGGCTTACGCCACACTTGCCGGCGACGATTACCAGCGGCTGACGGCGATGCGCCAGTTGGCGAGCGCGCGACTCTATCTGGGCGACCTCGACGCCAGCCGCGAAATGGCCCTGCAGGGCCTGGCGGAGGCGCGCAGCCTGGGGTTGCGTGGCGTCGAAGCACGGCTGCTCAATGTGCTCTCTGCCGAGGCCGAGACGCGGGGCGACCTCGTGCGGACCCTCGACCTGACCAGGCAAGGCCAGCAGATCTACCTGGAGACCGGCGACCGACTCAATGAGGCCATCGGTCTGTCGAACCTGGGTGGGGGTCTGCTGAACCTGGGTGACCTGGCGCAGGCTCGGCTCGAACTGGACGCGGCGGTGCGCCTCCTGCGCGCCAATGGCGACCGCGTCGTCGAAAGTGCTGCGCTCGGCCATTTGTCCGCGCTTGCGTTGTGGGAGGGCGACGCGGTACGCGCGCAATCGTTGGCGCGCTCGGCCCTGGACATCGCGCTGGCGACGCAGGCGCGCAACATGGAGGTGATTACAGCGCTAAGGCTAGGCGACGCCGAACTGGCGCTAGGTTGCCTGTCGGCCGCACACGATGCCTTTGCCCAAGCGCTGGCGCGGGCGCTGGAGATCGACAACCCTACGCAGCACGACGCCAGCGCCGGCCTGGCCCGGGTAGCCCTAGCCAAGGGAGACTGCGCAGCGACGCTGGCCGCACTGCGGCCTGTGCTGGACCATGCCGCGGCCGGCGGGATTCTGGAGGGCACCGAGTACCCGCGGCAAATCGAGCTGACGTGCCACAAAGGTCTGGCCCGCGCCGGTGACTCGCGCGCCGCCGACTGGTTGGTCCGTGCGCACAGCGTGCTGATGATCCAGCGCGAAGCCATCACGGATGCCGCGCTGCGCGAGGGATTCCTCCAGAATATCCCCCACCATCGCGAGATCGTGG
>CAIWPS010000169.1 GCA_903914615.1 uncultured beta proteobacterium
CGTTCGCGGCGCCGGCCGGCGCCGCGCTCGCGGCCAACCCGCTCGTCTTCAACTTCGACCAGCCGCTGCCGGCGTCGGCCGCCAACACCGCCATCACCGTGACGCTGCCCGCCCTGGGCGCCGGCAACGCGAAGGCGGCGGTGTACGCCAAGGGCTACACCGCCTGATCGCGCCATGGCGACCCTGCACCTCCACCTGGGCGGGGTCGTGCTCTGCATGCGCGGCCGGTCGGTCGACGCCGCCAGCGAGGACCCAGCGACCGACCTCGTCAACAGGCTGCGCGCGGCGCTGGCCGCGCAGGGGCACGTC
Organism: uncultured beta proteobacterium; assembly: GCA_903914615.1. Lineage (GTDB taxonomy): Bacteria > Pseudomonadota > Gammaproteobacteria > Burkholderiales > Burkholderiaceae_C > Rubrivivax. The sequence continues at coordinate 310 of CAIWPS010000169.1, forward strand.
ACCCACGACGACGCCGACCCCGGCGACGGGCACTGGGTCACGATCAACGGCGCGCACGTGTTCGTCAACGGGCAGGGCGTCATCACCAAGGGGCCGGCCCACCTGATGGGCACCCCGGCGTCGAGCCACCAGCACGCGAAGCTGCCGCAGGTGCAGGGCGGCACGAAGGCGAAGGTGCACGGGCTGCTCAGCGCGGGGCACTCGTTCACCTTCGGCGAGCTCAAGGAGGTGCTCGGCAACCCGCCCGACAAGGCGCTCACCAACGCGCTCGCCGAGCTGAAGAACCCGAAGTGGGCCGGGCCGAAGGGCGCGCTCGACATCGTCAAGGGGCCGGACGGGAAGTACAAGGTCATGCCGAAGGGCCCCGCCGAGGCGACCCAGGGGGCCATCCCGGGCCCAACGGCCGCGCCCGAGGGGGTAGCGGCCCCGGCGCCCGTCGAGGCCGTCCCGGGCTTCCCGCTGCCGAACCCGATCGGGGCGAAGGCGATGGCGACGGTCGCCCATGACCCGCATGCTGCCTTCCTGGCGCAGGGCGGGTCGCCTGCCAGCTACCCGGCGCCGGCCGCCCCGGTGCCGAAGGGCGACGCCGACGCCGCGTACAAGTCGAAGCTCGACGCGCTCGCGCTCGCGGCGCAGGCCGCGGCGAAGTCGCTGCCGGCCGACAAGGCCAAGGACGTCGCCCTGGCGTTCAAGCAGGGGAAGTCGAACCTGATGGCCGAGTGGGCGGCCGGCGTGCACGGCAAGGCAGCCGCGGCCAAGCAGCAGGAGGTGTTCAAGGCTGACCTCAAGCTCGTCGACGACCTGGCGCACGGCATGGCGCCGGCCGAGGCGCTGGAGAAGTGGAAGCAGAATACCAAGCTCGAGAAGCAGGGCCTGCTCGACAAGCCGCCTGCGGCCATGGCTGAACCATCGGCCGCAGGCGCGCCGTCGGGCGTGGCGCCCCCGCCCCAGGCGCCGGCGCCCAAGGCGTCGAGCGTGCCCGACGCCGCGACGAAGCCGCACTTCGCCAAGGTCACCGACTACGTCCTGCACGACCACCAGGGGATCACGGCCGCGGACGTCGGCGAGGGGTCGGAGTTCAAGAAGCAGATCGTCCAGCTGAAGTCGAAGCTCGCCGCCGGCCACCCGGACCCGGTGCAGAACAAGATCGGCGTGCAGAAGGCGCTCACGGCCAGGCTCGCCGGCTCGGCCGCGTTCAACCACGTCAAGCAGCGATCAGGCGCGACCATGGACGGCCCCGGCGCGCTGGAGTCGCGGCTCATCGCCGCGTGGGCCGGGTCGAGCGGCGGCGCGTCGCCGGTCAGCAACGCGGCGCAGCTCGCCATCCGCGACGCGTTCGGCATGGACAAGTCGCAGGTCGACACGAGCGCACTCAAGGTGCTCAACGGCCACGGCGGCGACGAGGAGAAGGTCTGGGCGCAGGCCGCCGGCGTGCTGAACGTGCCGTACAAGCACGAGGACGACAAGGCCGCGTTCAAAGCGGCGCTGCACGACTTCGCGCTCGCCCAGCACGCGGAGACGCAGGAGCACCTCAAGCAGCTCGGCATCACGCATCTGTGGGTCGCACGCGGCATGAAGACGAAGCCGAACGGCAACGCAAGCGAGGTCGACCTCAAGCTCCAGCCGGCGTCGTCGTTTTCCGCGAACTGGTCGACGGCCAAGAACTTCAGCGGCGGCAGCGCGCTCTACTACGTCAAGGTGCCGGCGTCCCAGGTGCTGAGCAGCTACGTCACCGGGTACGGGTGCTCGAACGAGCACGAGGTGGTCGTGCTCGCGCACCCGAAGACCGCCGCGATCGAGCAGAAGGCGTCGTCCGTCGGCTCGCTGCCCGAGGCGATGCAGCACCTCGATCAGCACCTGCCCGGGATGAAGAAGGCGAGCAGTGGCCCCGAGCCGAAAGGCCCCAAGAGCATCGGCGGCATCAAGCTCAACGGGTTCGTGCCGCAGCCGATCCCGAAGAAGCCCAACAACGTCAAATCCGCGGCGGCGACGGCCGCGGTCAAGGCCGCCAAAAAGCTCGACCTCGCCGGCGTCGAGGCGGCGCTCGCGAGCGTGCCGGCCAACAAGCTCGCCAGCAAGAAGTACATCCCGAAGCTGGTGGAGCACGTCAAGGCCCAGCTCGCCGCGCTCGAGGCGCATAACGCGGGCGTCGAGGCGATGATGGCCGCGAGCAAGCCGGCGCCGAAGAAGATGGCGATGCACGGCACCACGCCGGTGAAGCCGCAGGCGCCTGCGCCCACGGCGCCAGGCGAGTATGAGACCTTCTACCCGGCGACGGTGGCGAAGGCGAAAGAGCACGTCGCGTCAAATAACCTCGAGGGGCTGCACGAGCTCGCTGCGTCGGTGGCGAACGTCAGCCACCAGTACGAGCCGGACGACGTGGGCGTGAAGTACGTGCAGGCGCTGTCGGCCTATCACAAGGCCCAGGCCGCGCTCACGGCGCCGCACAAGGTCGTCGGGTACATGCCCGGCGTGCCGGCGCACCACCAGGCGCACCCGCACTTCGACCCCGTCGCGTACGCCAACTGGCAGGCGCAGGGCAAGACCGA
>CAIWPS010000170.1 GCA_903914615.1 uncultured beta proteobacterium
CACGTTGACGAAGAAGATGTCGCGCCAGCTCAGCCAGTGCACGATGAGCCCGCCCACCGTGGGCCCGAGCAGCGGCCCGATGAGCGCCGGGATGATGACGAAGTTCATCGCCGCCAGCAGCTCGGTCTTCGGGAACGTGCGAATCACCGCCAGCCTGCCCACCGGCATCATCATCGCCGCGCCCAGGCCCTGCAGCACGCGCGCGGCGACCAGCATCGGCACGTTGGGCGCCACGCCGCACAGCGCCGAGGCCAGCGTGAACAGGCCCACCGCCCAGGCGAAGACGCGGCGCGTGCCGTAGCGGTCGGCCATCCAGCCGCTGACGGGGATGCCCACCGCCAGGCTCAGGATGTAGCTGGCGACCACCGCCTTCAGGCTCAGCGGCGTGACGCCGAAGCCGGCCGCCATCGCCGGCACGGCGGTGTTGACGATGGTCGAGTCCAGCTGTTCCATGAAGAGCGCGGTGGCCACCACCCAGGGCAGGTAGCGCTTGACGCGCGGGCTGGCCTGCGGCGGTGCCGCGGCGGTGGTCTGCACGCCCGTCACAGCACGGCCGGCTGCAGGTAGCGCAGCGTGCCGGCGTCGGCGTCGATCTCCACCTCCAGCCCCACCGGCAGCGTGAACTTCTTCTTGATGTGGCCGAACTGCGCGCCGGCATACACCGGCACCTGCAGCGGCATGAAGTAGTCGTCGAAGACCTCGTCCAGGGTCAGCGTGCCGTAGCCGCCGTCGCCCGGGCCGCACTTCGTGAAGGCGCCCAGCACGACGCCGGCCAGCCGGTCCAGTGCGCCGGCGAGCTTGAGCGTGGAGAGCATGCGGTCGACGCGGTAGATGTACTCGTTGACCTCTTCCAGGAAGAGCACGGCGCCGTCGAAGCGCGGCCAGTAGGCCGAGCCGGCCATCGAGCTCAGCACCGCCAGGTTGCCACCGACCAGCGGCCCGCGCGCGCGGCCGCCGCGAAGCGTGGTGGTGCGGCCGCCGCTTTGCACCAGCGCGTCCTCGCGTTCGAGCTGGTTGGCCAGGGTCAAGGCCTGCGCTTCCATCACCGCGCCGCGCAGCCACTGCACGCTGAACCCGTTCCATTCCGAGGCCCCCATCGGGCAGTGGAAGGTGACGAGGCCGGTCTGCATGTTCACCGCGTTGATGAGCGCCGTGAGGTCGGAATAGCCGCCCAGGAACTTCGGGTTGCGGCGGATGAGCCCGTAGTCGACGAGCGGCAGGATGCGGTTGCCGCCCGAGCCCCCGGTCATCGCCAGGATGCCCTGCACGCCGGGGTCGGCGAACATGGCGTTGACGTCGCCGGCGCGCTCGGCGTCGCTGCCGGCAAAGTGGCCGCGGCGGGCGCGCAGGTGCGGTGCTTCGCGCACCTTGAAGCCCAGCGCCTGCAGCGATTCGGTGGCGATCGCGTAGGGCTCGCGCTCGTAGATCGCGCCCGAGGGGTTGATGAGGGCCACCGTGTCGCCCGGCTGCAGCCGGCGTGCGCGCAGAGGTGCGGGGCGTGCGGTGGCGGCTGCGGCGGCGGCCGGCAGTGTTGCGGTGCCGGCCAGGGCGGCGGCCATGAAGCGGCGTCGTTCGTCTTGCATCGGAAGCCTCGGGTTCAGAGGACGCGCGGCAACTCGCGCCGCACGCGGTCGCGGTCGCCGTGGTCGAAGTGCCACCACTCGATGGCGATGCCGCCGTAGCCGCCGGCCACCATGGCGTCGTGCAGGCAGCGGCGGTCCGCCACCTGCGCGGGCGTGAGGCGGCCGCTGGCCAGCAGCTCGTCGTGCAGCGCCGGGTGCGAGGCCGGGCTCATCTCGTCATAGCCGCTGCCCATGTCGGCCTCGCGGCCCGCGGCGTCGATCAGCGTCACGTCCACCGCCATGCCCCAGCTGTGGATGGAGCCGCGCTCGGGGTGGGCGAAGTACTGTTCCATGCCGGTGCCGGCGAAGTCGCGCCAGATCGCCTCCTGCACGCGCTGCGGCCGCAGTGCATCCAGCACCAGGACGCGCCAGCCCGGGCGCTGCCGTGCCAGCCAGCGCGCCGCGGCCTCCAGGCCGGCGGCGGCCTCGCGGCGCAGCCAGGCGCAGTCCATGCTGCCGTACAGGCTCCTGCCGGCGAAGTTGTGGCTGCCGACGTAGCGCAGGTCGTGCGCAATGCCTTCGATCTCGTCCAGGCGGACGAAGCCGGGGTCGCCGGCGATGTCCTCGACGCGCAGCGTCTTCATGGCCGCCACACGCCTTCGAAGTCGACGCTGCCGTTGGGCGCCATCACGAAGCCCTGCACGTCCTTGCGCATCGGGATGTAGACCGAGGAATGCGCCATCGTGATCCACGGCCGTTCGCGCTTGAAGATGGCCTGCGCGCGTTCGATCATCGCCAGCCGCCTGGCCACGTCGACCTCGGCGCGCGCGCCTTCGACGAGGGCGTCGAATTCCTTGTTGCAGAACTTGATGCCGCCGCGGCTGGCGGCGCAGGTGAGGTTGGGCGCCAGGAACTCGTCGGCGGCGGCGACGTCGGTGCTCCAGCCGCTCATGTAGACGTTGTGCTCGCCGTTGTTGGCGCGCTTGAGGTACTCGCCCCACTCGTAGGTGACGATGCGCGCCTGGACACCGATCTTCGCCCAGTCGGCCTGGATCATCTGCGCCATCAGCTGGCCGTTGGGGTTGGTGGGGCGGCTGATGGGCAGCGCCCAGAGATCGATCTGCAGGCCCTTCGCATAGCCGGCGGCGGCCAGCAGTGCGCGCGCCCGCGCCGGGTCGTACTCGTTCTTCAGGCTCTTGTTGTAGCCGGGCACCGAAGGCGGAAACGCGCTCACCGCCTGCATCGCGTCGCCGCGCGGGAACAGCACCTTGAAGAGGGCGTCGCGGTCGATGGCGATGTCCAGCGCCTCGCGCACCTCGCGGCGGTCGGTCGGCGGCTTGCCCATGTTGAACGACAGGTAGGAGATGTTCAGCGCCTGCGTCTTCATGATGCGCACCTGCGGGTGGCCCGCGAGCGCGCTGATGTCGACGTCGCGGATCGCCGCGGTGATGTGGCACTCGCCGCGCGCCAGCTTCTGCACGCGCACGTTGGGCTCGCGGCTGATGGCGTAGACGAGCTTTTCCGTCGGCTGCACGCCGCGCCAGTAGCCGGGGTGGGCCGTGAGGCGCAGCACGTCGTCCTTGCGGTAGCTCTTGAACTGGAAGGGCCCGGTCCCCACCGGCTGGTTGTTGATGGCGCTGGCGCGGCCCTGGCGCAGCAGCTGCGCGGCGTATTCGGCCGAGTGGATGGCCGACCACGAGGCCGCGAAGTAGGACAGGAAGTTGACGTTGCCGCGGTGCAGGCGGAAGCGCACGGTGTGGTCGTCGATGCGGTCGATGCCTTCGATCATCTGCGCCAGCCCCAGGCTCTGCGGGTAGACGAAGGTCGCCGGGAAGGCGCGGTTGAAGGGTGTCTGCGGGTCAACGAGCCGGGTGAAGGTGAACATCACGTCGTCGGCGTCGAAGTCGCGCGTCGGCGTGAAGTAGGGCGTGGTCTGGAACTTCACGCCGCGGCGCAGCGTGAAGGTGACGCTGCGGGCATCGGGCGCGACCGTCCACGCGGTGGCCAGCAGCGGAACGATCTCGGCCGTGCCGCGCTTGAACGCCACCAGGCCCTGCAGGATCTGCGTCGTCACGTTGGCGGTGCTGGCGCTGTCCCACAGCGCCGGGTCGAAGCCTTCGGGGCTGGCGTCGGCGCAGTAGACCAGCGGCTTGGTCGCCAGCGCCGCCGCCGCGGCGAAGGCCAGCAGGACGGCGACGAGCGGGCGCGGGCTGCGCAAGGGGCACGGGGTCACCGATCGATGATAGCCACGGGGCCCCGGGCGGACGGCCGGCACAATCGCCGGCCTGCCTGCGAAGGACCACGCTTGTTCCTGCTCCACCCCGCCATCCCGCCCTGGGCCGTGCCCGGCGCGTCCGGCCTGGACCTCGTGCTGCTGATCGACACGCCGCTGCCGCCGGGCCGCGTCTTCGTGCGCTCGCTGCCCGACAACGAGGAGCTGCTGACGCCGATGCAGCCCGACGGCCACGACGGTGCCCTGCAGCGCTGGCGTGCCCACGTGACCTGGGACGGCGGCAACGCGCTCACGCTCTATGCCTTCGCCGTGGCGCGGCCCGAGGGCAGGTGCTGGCTGGCGGCCGACGGCCTGCACGGCCATGTGCCGCCCGAGGCCGTGCACTTTCGCGTCCACCCCCGCGAGCAGCCGCCGGAATGGGTGCGCTCGCAGGTCTTCTACCAGGTCTTCCCCGACCGCTACGCCCGCGGCTCGGCCACGCCGGCCCAGGCCGGGCTGGCCGCCTGGGGCAGCCCGCCGCCGCGGCAGCGCGCGGCCAGCGCCTACTACGGCGGCGATCTGCCGGGGCTGGTCGAGCGGCTGCCCTACCTGCACGATGAACTCGGCGTCACCGCGCTCTACCTCAACCCCGTCTTCGCGGCCGGCAGCAACCACCGCTACGACACCCACGACTACGACCAGGTCGACCCGCTGCTCGGCGGCAATGCCGCGCTGGCGGCATTGCGCGCGGCCACCCAGGCGCGCGGCATGCGGCTGGTGCTGGACGCGGTGGTCAACCACACCGGCGCCCGCCACCCCTGGCTGCAGCAACAGCCCGGGCTGTATGCGCGCGGTGCCGGCGGCGAGGTGCTGGGCTGGAAGGGCCATGCCAACCTGCCGGTGCTGGACTTCGCGCAACCGGCGGTGCAGCAGGCCGTCTATGGCGATGCCGACGCCGTGCTGCGGCGCTGGCTGCGCCCGCCCTACGCCATCGACGGCTGGCGTCTGGACGTGGTGCACATGCTGGGCGAGGGCCCGGGTGCGCACAACAACGCCCACCATGTGCGTGCCATCCGCCGCGCCGTGCGCGACGCGAACCCGCAGGCCTACGTGCTGGGCGAGCATTTCGCCGAGGCCACGCGCTGGCTTCAGGGCGACCAGGAAGACGGGGCGATGAACTACTACGGCTTCGCCCAGCCGCTGCACGACTGGCTGGCGGGCGGGGAACTGGCCGGCCAGCGCCAGCGCATCGCCACCGCGGCCTTTGCCGACTGGATGCAGCGGGCCCAGGCCGCCATCCCCTACGCCAACCAGCTGGCGCAGCTGAACCTGCTGGGCAGCCACGACACGCCGCGGCTGCTCACCGAGCTCGGCGGCGACGTGGCGCTGCTGCAGCTGGCGATGACGCTGCTGTTCACGCGGCCCGGCGTGCCCTGCATCTACTACGGCGACGAGATCGGCCTCGAGGGCGGCCCCGACCCCGACTGCCGGCGCTGCTTCGACTGGGACCGCAGCCACTGGCACGGCGGGCTCTGGTCGCACGTGCAGCGGCTGGCGCGGGCGCGGCGCGAACGCCGGGAATGGCAGCAGGGCGCCACGCTGACGCTGGCGCAGGGCCGCGACTGGCTGGCCTACGCCCGCTACACCGCCGATGCGGCGACCGTGGTGGTGGTCAACCGCGGACCGGCCGTCACCGTGTCGCTGCCCCTGCACCGCCTGCCGCTGCGGCCGGCGCAATGGCAGGACTGGGACGGCGCGGCGCTGCCGGCCGCGGACCTGCTCACCCTGGGGCTGCCGGCGCGTGACGGGCGTCTCGTCCTCAGCCCCCCGTCCAGGGGGTAGCCCGGGCGCATCCCTCCGATCATCGATGTCGTGCGGCCATGCGGCCGATACCGTGCGGCGCATGAACCTGCCGTCCAGCACCCGCTCGGCCGCCCCCTTGCCTGGGGCGGGTGCCGCGTCGGCGGCCGTGCTGGCGCAGGTCGCCGACGCACTGGCCTGGCCGCTGCTGCTGGTGCAGGCCGATGGCATCCTGCTGCACGCCAACGCGGCGGCCCGGCGCACCTTGCGCCAGGGCAGGCTGTTGCGGCTGTCGGCCGATCGGCGCGTCGAGCCCGGCCCCAGCGACCGGCGCGCCGAGTTCGCGGCCGTGCTGGCAGCGGCACCCACGGCCACCCAGCGTGTGCTGCGGTGGGCCGACGGCGACCTGCCCTGCAGCGCCAGCATCGCCGCGCTGGCGTCCGACGGCGCCGGCCGGGTGCCGGTGCTGGTCGCGCTGTCGGTGGCCGGCACCGGGGCGGCCAGCGCGCGCGCCTTCGCTGCCCTGCACGGCCTCAGCGGCGCCGAGACCCGTGTGCTCGAACGCCTGGCTCTGGGCGACAACAGCCGGCGCGCCGCCGCGGCCCTGGGGGTGACGGCGGCCACCGTGCGCAGCCACGCCGTCGCGCTGCGCCGCAAGACCGGACATGCCACGGTGGCCGCGCTGCTGCAGACCCTGGCGTCACTGCCGCCGCTGGCGCCGCTGGGCGGGCAACGCGAGGGCGAGCCCGACGGTGATTAGTCACCGCGGCGCTCGCCCGGAATCACCGCACGAGGCCGTGACCTCGCCCTAGCCTTGCATGCGATGGCCTGCTTCGGCCATCGACGATGCAACGAGGGGGTTCCATGTTCGAGATCATCAGCCAAAGCACCGGTGCCAACGCCACCGCCTTGCGCGGGCGCCCGTACCTGGGTCCGGAGCGACGCTACAGCGGGCGCGACCCGGCAGGCTGGCTCACGCGCATGCTCGACGAGATCGACTACGGCATGCTGCTTGTCACCGCCGACGCCCAGGTGACCTACTGCAACCACGCGGCACGCGCGGAGCTGGACGGCCAGCACCCGCTGCAACTGCTGGGCAGCGCCCTGCGCGCGCACCGGCCGCAGGACGTGGCGCCGCTGTACGACGCACTGGCGGCGGCGCAGCGCGGCCTGCGCAAGCTGGTCACGCTGGGCGAGGGCGATCACCGCGTCAGCGTCTCGGTGGTGCCGCTGCCCGACACCGCCGACCAGGGGGGCGCGGCGCTCACGCTGCTGGTGCTGGGCAAGCGCCAGGTGTGCGAACAGCTTTCGGTGCAGGGCTATGCGCGCAGCGTGAGCCTGACGCCGGCCGAGACGCGGGTGCTGGAACAGCTGTGCAGCGGCGCGCGGCCGACCCAGATCGCCCAGACCGTGGGCGTGGCCGTCTCCACCGTGCGCACGCAGATCGGCAGCATCCGCGCCAAGACCGGTGCCGCCAGCATCCGCGACCTGGTGCGCCAGGTGGCTGTGCTGCCGCCGCTGGTGGGGGCGCTGCGCAACGGGCTGGCCCTCGGCCGCGGTTGAGCCTGGCGAAACCGCGGCAGATCAAGCAGGTCGGCCGCGGCTAAGATCGCCCGGCCCCGCAGCATCGGCGCTAGCGGCGCCGATGCCGCATGCCCACCCGACGCCACTCCGAGCCCCCGCCCGACCCCTACGACAAGGCCCCGCTCTCGGCCTCGCTGCGCGCGCTGGCGCGGCGGGGCGAATTGCGCCGCCTGCGCAAGGGCGTGCAGATCATCACCGAGGGCGACACCGGCGACACGCTGTACATCGTGCTTGCCGGGTGCCTGCGCGCCTACAGCGTCAGCGCCGACGGGCGCGAAGTGACCTACGGCATCTACGGCGCCGGCGAGTACGTCGGCGAGATGGGGCTGGACGGCGGGCCCCGCGCCGCCAACGTCGAGACCGTGGAGCCCACGCTGTGCGTGCTCGTCACGCGCACGACGCTGGAGGCGCATCTGGACGCCGAACCCCGCTTCGCCTTCGAGCTGCTGGCCAAGGTCATCCGCCGCGCGCGCGCCGCCACCACCGGCCTGAAGCAGATTGCGCTCAACGACGTCTATGGCCGCCTGAAGCTGCTGCTGGAAGAGATCACCGTGGCGCAGCCCGACGGCAGCCGCGTCGCCGACCCCGCGCCCTCGCACAAGGCGATGTCGCAGCGCCTGGGCTGCGAGCGTTCGATGGTCAGCCGGGTGATGAAGGACCTGGAACGCGGCGGCTACATCGAGGCCGGTCGCCTGCGCGTGGTGCTGCGGCGGCCGCTGCCGCAGAAGTGGTGAGGCGGTAGCGCCCGGTCGGCCTGCCGCACCTGCCTAGAATCGCTCGATCGTGCGGTCCATCTGCGCGACCGACCCAGACCCAGCGCCCGATGACCTCCGCCCACGAAGAGAACGGCCTGGACCAGCTGCCGGCCTCGCTGCGAACCGTGGCCGAGCACGGCCTGGAGCGCCGCTACCGCAAGGGCACCATCCTGATCGAGGAAGGCGAAGCCGGCGGCACGCTGTACTTCATCGTCCGCGGCCGGCTGCGCGCCTACTCGGCACGCGCCGACGGCCAGGAATTCACCTTCGGCTTCTACGGCCCCGGCGAGTACATGGGCGAGATGAGCCTGGACGGCGGCCCCCGTTCGGCCAGCGTCATCGTCGAGGAGGCCGCCACCTGCCGCATCGTCACCCGGCAGACGCTGGAGGCCTGCATCGTGCGCGACCCGGCCATCACCTTCGAGCTCATGGCCAAGGTCATCCGGCTGGCGCGCAGCCTGTCGACCCGGGCCCGCGACCTGGCGCTGAACGATGCCTACGGGCGCCTGGCGCAGCTCTTGCGCAGCGGCGCCGACCCGCAGCCCGACGGCAGTGCCTGGATGCGCAGCGCGCTGACGCAGGAACAGCTGGCGCAGCAGGTGGGTTGCAGCCGGACCATGATCACGCGCCTGCTCGGCGACCTGGTCAAGGGCGGCTACCTGCGCCAGGACGAGCGGCGCTGGCGCATCCTGCGGCCCTTGCCGCCGAAGTGGTAGCTCACGAGCCCATGGGGCTCTGCCACATTGCTCAAACTCCCGCGGGGGCGGCAGGCTCGAGGGCACTCACTGCACCACGGCCATCATGGGCGGCAGGGCTTCCATGCGTTCGAGCAGCTGGCGGATGCTGTGGGCGCCGGTCTTCAGCCGCAGCTGGCCGATCTGGGTGCGCACCGTGGACAGCGCCACGCCCTTGGCGCGCGCGATGGCGCTGGGCTGTTCGCCGGCGAGCAGGGCTTCAAGCACGGCGGTCTCGGCGCTGGTGAAGCCGTGCTGGCGGGCGTAGCACTGAACCGCCAGATCTTCCGAGCGGCGTGACTGCTGCAGCGACACCAGGGCCGCGCCGCCGCCCTCGGGGTCGACGGGCAGCACCGCGATCGTCATCGCCCGCTCGCCCTCGCCCAGGTGCAGCATGCGGCGCAGGCCCCGCTGCATCGCCGCCTGCAGGGCCTCGGCGAGCTGGCCGGCGTCGCGCCGCGAGCGGCCGCGCAGGCAGCCTTCCTCGATGTGCAGCGGGTGCGCCTCGTCCATGGCCAGCCGGGCCAGGCGGTTGGCGTGCAGCACGCGACCATCGTCGGCCACCAGCAGCATGCCGCGGCCGACATGGTCCAGCGTCGACGACAGCCAGCGCGCCAGCGCGGCGCCCTCGAAGCCCGAGATGCCGGACTCGCTGCGCGGCCCGGGCGCGTAACGCGCCAGTCGGGGCGCCAGCACGGGCGCGCTGAGGGAGTGGTTCGGGGCGGCGGTGATGGTCAACATCTTTGGTTTCTCCTGGCTGGCCACCCCACGACGGAGGGATGGGCATGGAGCGAACCTTATTCGCGACCTTCGGTGCGAAGTTGTCACCGGGAGACGACGGCGGTGTGAATATTGACATCGGGGCGGTGCCGAATCTCCTCCTTCGGGCTCAGGGACCTTGCGGTGCCGTGAGCTCTTGGGCCAGGGCCGCGATCAGGGTCCGATCGAGGGCCTCGCGGGCCACCCTGGCCGGGCGTCCGGCCTGGGGCAGCGAGGTTGCGAAATCGTGCGGCTGGCAGCTGAGCTCGACCACGCGCAGCCCGGGCTGGCGCGCGCGCAGATCCTGCAGCAGCACGGTGCAGGCCGGGTCGGCGACCTCGATGCCGGTGACCAGGCATTCCGGCAGCCCCTGGTCCAGCAGGGCTCGCGCCTGGTCCACCGTCACGGCGGTGCGCACGTGAAGGCCGGCCTGCAGCATCAGGCGCTGGGCTTGCAGGCGTGTCGGCTCGTGCGGCTCGAGCAGCAGCACGCGGCAACCGGCGGGCATCGGCGTGGCGGCCAGCGACGCCGGGTCGGGCAGCGACGGCGCGACCGGCGCGCCGCCGGGCGGCCAGCCCAGGAGCAGCTCGACACCCAGCGCGCGGACCTGGCGTTCGACCACCACGCCGGCGTGCGCGGCCAGCGCCGTCAGCAGCGCCCAATGCAGTTCGCCGGCGTCGCCGGGGCGCGACTCGAACAGGGCGCCGCCGGGCCGCGTGACCTCGATGCGCAGGGCCACCAGCGCCGGTTCGGCACGCTGCACGACGTCGACGTCGATGTCCGTGCCCAGCCCCAGCGCGTGGGCCAAGGCCAGGTCGAGCAGCTGTTTGAGGATGGCGGCATTCGTGTGCACGGTGGCACTGTTCTGCGGCCCGGCCCAGCGCGCACCGGCCCGCGCGCAGGCCGCGCCCCACTCGGCGCGTGCCTGCAGCGCGGCCAGGCCGAGGTCGACCGCCTCGGCCTGCGGCTGCGCCGGGCCGGCCAGCACGCGCACGACGGCCTGCAGTTGCAGCCCCAGCTGCTCCAGCTGCAGCAGCGCGGCGGCCGCCGTGGCCGGCGCCTGCGGCCACTGCGCCTGCAGCTGGCTGGCCGTGCTGGCAACGCTCTGCCCGACCTGGGCCAGCAGGTCGGCGGGCAGCGTGGGCGGCCCGAAGGGGTGGTCTGAGAGGTTCATTGGTTGGCGGCAGCGATGACTTCGGAAATGTCGGTCAGCCCGGCCAGCACCTTCTCGATGCCGTCCTGGCGCAGCGTGACCATGCCGGCGGCCAGCCCGGCGGCCTGCATCTCGGCGGCGGTGGCGCGATGGCGTATGCGCTCGCGCAGGCGCTCGTCGCCGAGCATCAGCTCGTGCAGGCCCAGGCGGCCGCGGTAGCCGCTGCCGTCGCATTGCGGGCAGCCGTGGCGGCGCCAGTGGCGCAGCTGGCCCTGGGCATCACCATGCTCGCGGCGCCAGCGCGCCACCAGCTCGGCCGCCGGCGGCCCGACGCCGTTGCTGCTGAGCAGGTACTTCTGGGCCAGCATGGCCAGCGCGCGCTCGTCCATGGGCTCGGGCACGCGGCAGTGCGGGCACAGCCGGCGCACGAGGCGCTGCGCCAGGATCGCCAGCAGCGAGTCCGAGAACATGAAGGGGTCGAGGCCGATCTCGAGCAGCCGCGTGATGCTCTCGGGCGCCGAGTTGGTGTGCAGCGTCGACATCACCAGGTGCCCGGTCAGCGAGGCCTCGACGGCGATGCGCGCCGTTTCCTCGTCGCGCATCTCGCCGATCATGATGATGTCCGGGTCGGCGCGCAGGAAGGTGCGCATGGCGGCCGCGAAGGTCCAGCCGATGCGCGGGTGCACCTGCACCTGGCGCAGGCCGTCCTGGCTGATTTCGATCGGGTCCTCGGCGGTCCAGATCTTGCGCTGGTCGGTGTTGAGCTCGCGCAGCACCGAATGCAGCGTCGTCGTCTTGCCGCAGCCGGTGGGGCCGCAGATGAGGATGAGCCCGTAGGGTTTGGCCATGGCGCTGCGCAGGCCGGCCAGGTTGGCCGGGGCGAGGCCTATGCTCTCCAGCGGCATCGGCTTGTGGCCGGCGAGCAGCCGCAGCACCACGTCGTCGAGCCCGCGCGAGGTCGGCACGGTGACCATGCGCAGCTCCACCGGCGGGCCGCCGAAGCGGGCGAAGTCGATCTTGCCGTCCTGCGGCTTGCGGTGCTCGGAGATGTCGAGCTCGGCCATGATCTTCAGCCGCGCCACCAGCGCAAAGCGCACGCGGGCCGGCACCTCCAGGTGCCGCACCAGCTCGCCGTCGATGCGCAGGCGCACGCTGACCGGCCGCGGCGGTTCGGCGGTCTCGATGTGGATGTCCGAGGCGCGCAGTTCCACGGCATCGGCGATCAGCCGATTGACCAGCCGCACCAGCGTGTTGTCGGACTCGGCGGCCACCGCGGGGTCGAGCGCGGCATCGGCGTCGGCATGGCAGGCGAGGTCGGCGGCGAGCTCGTGCAGCGAGCCCTTTTGCGCCAGCGGCAGGCCGCCGGCGCCGCGGTAGGCCCGCGCCACGGCCGGCGCCAGCGTGCCCGGCAGCGCAGCCACCGCCCGCACCTTGAGATCGCAGATGAAGCGCAACTGGTCCAGCAGGCGGTGGTCCCAGGGGTCGGGCACGGCCACCACCAGGGTGTCGCCGCGCACCAGCAGCGGCAGCACGCCCTCGCGTTCGGCCACCGCCTGCGGCAGCGCCTGCAGCGCCGCGGCCTCGGGCTGCAGCCCTCGCAGATCGACCTGGCGCAGGCCGAGCCATTCGGCCAGGGTCCGTTCGAGCTGCTGCTCGGTGATGACGCCGGACTCGACCAGCATGCGCCCGAGCAGCCGGTGCGGCTGGCTCTGCGCCTGCGCCTGCAACGCGCGCTCCAGCAGGGCCGGCGCGACCAGCCCGCGGGCGACCAGGGCCTCGCCCAGCCGCGCGGCACGGTGGGCCGGTGGCGCCTGCAGCGACTGCCACAGCGGTTCGAGATCGCACGGCGGCGGCGTCGAGGCCGGCGCCGGCACGATGGCAGGTCGTGTCGCCGGCGCGGGGGTGGCGAGTTCCGGCATGGTGTCGCCAGCGTAGGCCTGCCCGGCGCGAAACGGGGTGCCGGGCTTCACGCCCGTGCGTCTTTCTGACGCCTGAATGCAGGGGCCTTGACGGGCGTCAATTTCCCCGTTGAAGCGCGGCGCTCAGGGCACCGCCTCGACGCGCAGCAGCGCCGAGCCGAAGGCGTCGGAGCAGCTCGGCGCACCGGCCAGGCCGCAGCCTGCAGCCGGCGTGCCGTTGCCCAGCACCCACTGCAGGCGGGCGCGGCCGTCGGCGTCGAGCAGGGTCTTCATGAACGGGCCGGCCTTCTCCTGCGCCAGGCCGCGCAGGTCGCGCGGCGCGTCGGTGACCATGACGAGCAGCGTCTCGGTACCCGGCGGTCCCGCCGCGACGATGTCCCAGCCCGGCCCGGGCAGCGACACGCGCTGGCCGGCGCGCACGCGGTTGTCGCTGGACAGGTCGTTGGGGTAGAGCAGGTACAGGCTCTGGCCGTCGGAGCCGGCCAGGGCGACGTAGAGGTGGCCGCTGCGGGCCGGGGTGACGTCGATCTGCAGGGCGTCGCGGCCTATCTTCAGCCGCGGCTGGCGCAGCGTGGCGACGACGCGCCGGCTGCCCTCGCGCTGGCCGTGCACCTGGGCCAGGATGGCCGCCGGGCTGGCGATGTGCGACGGCGCGGCAGCCGGCGGCGGGGCCGGTGCCGGTGCCGGGGTGGGCGCAGGAGCGGGCTCAGCAACGGCCACGGCCACGGCCACCGGCACCTCCGCCGGCGGCGCCGGCACGAAGGCGGCCCCCATCCACGCCGGCACGAACTCGGCATTGCCGGCCACCGTCATCTGTTGGCCCAGGATGCCGGGCTGGCCGGCCAGCGCCGCCGTCACCTTGGCCTGGGCGCAGCGCGTCACCTCGTCGGCCGTGATGGCGCCGCTGCCGTCGAGGTCGCGCGCCTCGCCCAGCAGGCAGTCGCGCCACGAGGCGGTGGCGAAGCCGCCGACGGCGCTGCTGTCGAAGCTCACCTCGTCGGGGCGGCTGGCGGCGATGTGGACGACGTTCTGCGGCAGCGCCTGTTCCTGCTGCATCGCCAGGGCCAGGCTGCGCGTGCGGAAGTTGCTGGGCTGCGAGCACAGCTCGGGCGCGCCGGCGCGCGTGAACTTGGCCGTGATGGCGTCGCCGCCGATGCGCAGCGATCGCGTGCGCAAGGGCGCACCGGCGACGCCACCGGAAAAGCAGGCGTCGTAGAAGACCAGCATCTTGTCGGCGCGCTGGGCCAGCGGCGCCAGCCGGCGGCCGAGCTCGACGTTGGTCAGCGCCTGGCCGTCCGCGGCGAGCAGGCCTTCGGTGCAGCCGTCCTGCTTGATCCTGGCGTCGTACCAGCGCGTGCCGTGGCCCGAGTAGTAGATGAAGACGCGGTCGCCGTCGGCGACGCGGCCGTAGAGGGCGTCGATCTCGGCGCGGATGCGGTCGGCGGTGGCCGCACGGTCGCGCAGCACGGTGATGTGGTCTTCGGGCACGGCCATCGCGCGCGCCATGCGGCGGGCGCTGTCCATGTCGTGGACCACGCCCCTGAGCGTGGGCACGTCGGCATCTTCGTACTCGCCGATGCCGATGATCAGCGCGTGGCGGGTGTTGCGCTGCGCCGGCAGCGGCTGCGCCAGCGCGCTGCCGGCGAGCAGCGCCGCGAGGCCCAGGGCGAGCGCGGTGCGGGCGGGCTTCATGGCACCGTCACCACGCGCACGCGGCGGTTCTCCGCCGCCAGCGGGTGGGCCGCGTCGGCGGGCTCGCTGGCGCCCTTGCCCACGGCCTTCAGCCGCGCCGGCGCGACGCCCAGGGCGACCAGGTACTGGCGCACCTCGTCGGCGCGCGCTTGCGACAGCCGCAGGTTGGCCGCCGCGGCGCCGCTGGCGTCGGTGTGGCCCTCGATGACGAAGCGGGCGCCGCGCAGCTCGGGCGCCTGCATGGCGGCCACGAGGTTGCCGAGCAGGGCACCGCTCTCGGGCCGCACCTGTGCGGAATTGACATCGAACTGGATCGCCAGCGACAGGCTGGGCGGTGCATCTGAAGGGGGAGGCACCGATGCCGCAGCGTCGGGCCCCGTTGCGGCCGCGGCCGGCGACGCCGAGGCCCCGGCCTGCGGCGGCTCGACCCTCTGGCGCACGACCAGGTTGCGCATGCCGCGCTGCGGCGCCGGCAGCAGTGCCTCGATCATCTGCCGCGTGTCGGGTTCGGCCGCGTGCACGGGCGTCGCGCCGGCCATCAGGACCAGGACCAGGGCGCCGCAGCGCCGGAGTTCAGGGAGCATCGCTGCGCCTTTCGTGTCGGACGCGGGCTTCCAGCAGCGCCAGCTCGCCGGCCTGGCAGCCCTCGGCGCCGGCGCAGGCCGGGCGCGGCAGGTTCACGACGCCGCCCCGACGCGGATGCGCAGCTCCTGCTCGGCGACATTGCCCTGGTCGTCGCCGACCTGCAGGATGAGGCGGTGCTGGCCGTCGGGCACCTGGGCCTGTTCGACGACGACGCCCGACTCGGTCACCGTGGCGTGCTTGCGCAGCCGATCGGTGAGGTCGATCTTCAGGAGGCCGTAGAGGACGCGGAAGGTCGAAGGCACGATGCGCGTGCCCGGCGCCGGCTTGAAGGCGACCTCGATGCGCACCGGTGCCGCCACCGCGCCGACCGCGCCCGCCGGCCCCTGCGGGCTGAGGACCTGGATCGACGGCACCGAGCCCTTGGGACCGGGGGCGGCGCGCGGGCGGATGACCTCCGCCGGCGCCTCGGCTTCGGCCTTGGCTTCCTGCTGCGCCTCGGCCGGGGTGATGAGGTCGAAGCCCTCGGCGCGGCTGTGCGCGGCCGCCATCAGGCCGGCGATGCAGACGATGGCGATGCGCAGCGCGGTGATCATGGTGCGGTCCTCGGGCGGGTGATCTTGGCGGTTGAACATGGGTCGCTCCATTCTCGTCCCGGGACCGGTCCGCGCGGGGCGGTCGCCGGTGCAGGGGATGGGGCCGATTGAACCCCGAGCCGCCTCGGCGGGCGATGATCCCGAGGGATACCGCCAACTTCAGTGCGGCGCCGGCACCAGCCGCCGCAGCGTCGCCACCAGCGTGGCCAGCGCCACCGGCTTGCCCAGCAGCGTGCAGCGCCTGGGCAGGGGCACGGTGCCCATGACGGCGATGCGCCCGGTCACGATCACCGCCGGCACCTGCAGCTCCCAGGCCTGGCGCAGGCGGTCAACGGCGGCCAGCCCGTCGGGCTGTCCTGGGCCGAGGTCGAGGTCGAACACCAGCGCGTCGGGGAAGCGCGGTTCCGCGTCCAGCGCCTGCTGCAGCGCGTCCAGCGAGGCGGCAGCGACGAGGGTCGCGCCCACGCCCTCCAGCGCCGCGCGCAGGGCCGCGCGCGGCGCGGCCTCGTCTTCCAGCAGCGCCAGCAGCCAGCCGTCCAGGCGCGCCGGGTCGTCTTGGGCGGCCACCATCGGCAAGGGCGCGGCCGGGCCCGGGCGGCACAGCGCCGCCGGCACGAGGACGCGAAAGCGCGTGCCGCGCCCGGGCACCGAGCG
>CAIWPS010000171.1 GCA_903914615.1 uncultured beta proteobacterium
AGTCCTCGATCAGCTGGACCTGCTTCTCGGTCTGGCCGCCGCCCATCGGCACCACCGTGCAGCCCAGCCGCTCGGCGCCGTAGTGCGCGCCCAGGCCGCCGGTGAACAGGCCGTAGCCGTAGGCGACGTGGACGATGTCGCCGGCGCGCCCGCCGCTGGCGCGGATGCTGCGCGCGGCGAGATCGGCCCAGCGGGCGATGTCGCCTTTCGTGTAGCCCACCACCGTCGGCTTGCCCGTGGTGCCCGACGAGGCATGCACGCGCACGACCTGCTCGCGCGGCACCGCGAACATGCCGAAGGGGTAGTGCGCGCGCAGGTCGGCCTTGGTGGTGAAGGGGAAGCGCGCCAGGTCGGCCAGGCTCCTGCAGTCCGACGGGTGGACGCCGCGCGCATCGAAGGCCTGCCGGTAATGCGGCACGTGGTCGTAGGCATGCTGCAGCGACCATTGCAGGCGTTGCAGCTGCAGCGCCTGCAGCTCGTCGCGGCTGGCGCGCTCGATGGGCTCCAGGTCGCCGGGCGCGGGGGACTTCACGGGCATCGCTGCGGCTCCTTCAAGCCTGTTTGCCGACCGGCAGGCTGTCGATCAGGGCCTTGCCCTTCATCGTGTACGAACGACCGCGGAAGGCCGCCACCGCCTCGCCGCGCTGGTTGCGCACCGCCACGTCGTAGACGCCGGTGCGGCCCGACTTGCTCACCTCCTGCGCCGTCGCCGTCAGCACATCGCCGAGCTTGGCCGCGGCCATCAGGTTGACGTCGAAGCCCGAGGCCACGGTGAGCTCGTTGTAGGCATTGCAGGCGAAGGCGAAGGCGCTGTCGGCGAGCGTGGTGACGAAGCCGCCGTGGCAGATGTCGTGGCCGTTGAGCATGTCCTCGCGCACCGTCATCGCCACGGTCGCGCTGCCCGGGCCGACCGCCAGCACCTGCATGCCCAGGCCGCGGCTGGCGCGGTCGTCGCGCCACATCGCGTCGCGCGTGGCCTCGGCAACTTGCTGCGGGTTCATCGGTCGGTGAAAACCGGCGGCCGCTTGGCGAAGAAGGCGGCCACGCCCTCGCCGAAGTCGTGGCCGCGTCCGAGTTCGCGCTGGGTGTCGGCTTCCAGCCGCAGCGCATCGGCCAGGTCCATCGGTGCGGCGGCGTCGATGGCGCGGCGCGTTTCGGCCAGCGCCTTCGCCGGCATCGCGGCCAGCCGCTGCGCGAGCGCCATGGCGCTGTCCATCAGCGCCGTATCGTCGACGGCCTGCCAGATGAGGCCGATGCGCACGGCTTCCTCGGCCGGGAGCTTGTCGCCCGTCATCGCCAGCCCCAGCGCGCGGGCGCGGCCGACCAGGCGCGGCAGCAGCCAGGTGCCGCCGCAGTCGGGCACGAGGCCGATCTTGCTGAAGGCCTGGATGAAGACCGCGCTGCGCGCGGCAAGCACGAAGTCGCAGCACAGCGCGAAGTTCGCGCCCGCGCCGGCGGCCACGCCGTTGACGGCGGCGATCACGGGCACGGGCATGGTGCGCAGGCGCAGCACCAGCGGGCGGTAGTGGCGTTCGATGACGGCGCCGACGTCGACGTTGCCGACCATCGCCGGGTCGTTCAGGTCCTGCCCGGCGCAGAAGCCGCGGCCGGCGCCGGTGACGACGACGGCGCGCACGGTCGCATCGGCCGCCGCGTCTTCCAGCGCCGGCAGCAGCAGCGCGTGCATCGCCGCGGTGAAGCTGTTCAGCGCCGCCGGGCGGTTGAGCATGAGCACGCGCACGGCGCCCTGCGTGGACACGAGCAGGGGCACTGTCGATGAGCTGATGGGTTCCGCCACGCTGCACTCCGGGCCCTGCGCACGGGCGCGGGCAATTCTTCGACCGATCGGTCGAGGAATTGTAGGCAGGGGCCGAACGGCCCTGGCTCGGGGACATCCCGCAGCAGGGTCTTGCAAGAGGTACGTCAGGCGCCGGTCACGGGTTCCGGTACTCCGCCCAGTGGTGCGGTCGGTTCTCGCCTTTCGCGAAGCGGACTGTGCCAGCGCTTCGTGACAGCCAGTCGACAGAGATGCGCCCCGCAAGCCGCCCAGTTCCGCCGCCGCCATGCGGCATCATCGCCGCGCCATGCGCATCCTTCTCGCCCCCATGGAGGGCCTGCTCGACCACAGCCTGCGCGACACGCTCACCCGTGTCGGCGGCGTCGACCGCTGCGTCTCGGAATTCATCCGCATCACCGACCAGCTGCTGCCCGCGCGCGTCTTCACCCGCGTCGTGCCGGAACTGCTGCACGGCGGCCGCACTGCCGCCGGGGTGCCCGTGCGGCCGCAGCTGCTGGGCAGCGACCCGGCCTGCCTGGCCGACAACGCGGCGCGGCTGGCGGAACTGCGGCCGCCAGGCATCGACCTGAACTTCGGCTGCCCGGCGCCGACGGTGAACCGGCACCGCGGCGGCGCCGTGCTGCTGGACGAGCCCGGGCTGGTGCACGCCATCGTGAGCGCGGTGCGGCGCGCCGTGCCGGCCGGGGTCGAGGTCTCGGCCAAGATGCGGCTGGGCAATGCCGACGAGGCGCGCATGCTCGACTGCGCCCGCGCCATCGCCGACGCCGGTGCCGGCGAGCTGGTCGTCCATGCGCGCACCAAGCTGCACGGCTACCGCGCACCGGCCTACTGGGAACGCATTGCCGAGATCCGCGCCACGGTGGCCGTGCCGGTGGTCGCCAACGGCGAGGTGTGGACGGTGGCCGATGCGCAGCGCTGCCTGCAGGCCAGCGGCTGCGACGCGCTGATGCTGGGCCGCGGCATGGTCGCCGACCCGGGGCTGGCGCTGGCCATCCGCGGCGCCGCGGTGCCCGCCTGGGCCGACCTGCTGCCCTTGCTGGCCCACTTCTGGCATCGCATCGCCAGCCACGTGGCGCCGCGCCACCGCGCCGGGCGGCTGAAGCAATGGCTGAACCTGCTGCGGCGCCGGCACCCGCAGGCGCAGGCCGCCTTCGACGCCGTGCGCATCACCAACGACCCGGTGCAGGTGGGCCTGCGGCTGTTCGGCGGCCCGGCCCTGCTGGATGCGGCCGACTGATCAGCGCGCCGGGTAGCGCTCTTCCAGGTAGGCCAGCAAGGTGCGCAGCGTCTGCGCCTCACCGCCCTGCGGCCGGCCGGGCCGCGATTCGTTGTTCCAGGCGTGCAGGTCGATGTGCAGCCAGGCCTGCTCGGCGGGCACGAAGTCCTCGAGGAAGATGGCGGCGTTGATGGCGCCGGCCAGCGCGCTCTTGCCGGTGTTGACGATGTCGGCGATGTCGCTCTCGATGCCGCCGTGGTAGTCGCGCCACAGCGGCAGGTGCCACAGCGGGTCGTGCAGCGCCAGGCCGCGGTCCACCAGCCCGCGGGCCAGCGCGATGTCGCGGCAGAACAGCGCCGGCAGCTGCGCGCCCAGCGCCACGCGCGCGGCGCCGGTGAGCGTGGCCATGTCGATCAGCAGCTCGGGCTTCGATTCGGCGGCGTAGGCCAGCGCGTCGCACAGGATGACGCGGCCTTCGGCGTCGGTGTTGCCGATCTCGATGTGCAGGCCCTTGCGCGTCTTGAAGACGTCGCCGGGGCGGTAGGCGTTGCCGGCGACGGCGTTCTCCACCGCCGGGATCAGCAGCTGCAGCCGCACCGGCAGCTGCAGCGCCATCACCATCTGCGCCAGGCCCAGCGCGTTGGCGGCGCCGCCCATGTCCTTCTTCATCAGCCGCATGCCGTCGGCGCTCTTCAGGTCCAGGCCGCCGCTGTCGAAGCACACGCCCTTGCCCACCAGCGTCAGGCGCGGATGCTTCGGGCTGCCCCAGGTCAGCTCGATCAGCCGCGGCTCGCGCACCGCCGCGCGGCCGACGGCGTGCACGGCCGGAAAGCCGGCCGTCAGCAGCTTGTCGCCCACGGTCTGCTTGAAGGTGGCGCCATGCTGGCGCGCCACCAGCTTCACGGCCTCGGCCAGCTCGGCCGGGCCCAGGTGCTCGGCCGGCGTGTTGACGAGGTCGCGGGTGGAGGCCACGGCGGCGGCGACGATGAGCGCGCGGTGCACGTCGGCGCTGGCCGCCAGGTGCAGCTGCGCCGGCTCGCGGCGTGCCGGCTTGTAGAGGTCGAAGGTGTAGCTGCCGAGTTCCCACGACAGCGCTGCCGCGGCTGGGTCCAGCACCAGGCCCTTTCCTTCGCCCAGGTGGTAGGCGCCCGGCGGCAAGGCCTTGGGCAGCGCGGCCAGCGCCCAGGGGTGGTCGGCACCGCGAACGCCGGCCCACACGGCGGCGATGCCACCGTCGGCCGCGGGCAGCAGGGCATGGCTGTCGGGCGCGCCCGTGAAGCCGGTGGCCTGCAGCCAGCGGCGCGCGGCCGGGTCCAGCGCCGCGGCGTGGGCGGCGAAGGCGGTACGGTCGGTGGCGTGGACGGGGATGCTGCCGCGGCGCGGCTTGGCAAGATGGACGGTCATGGGCGTGGTTTGGCTGGGAGTGGGGGGCGCGATGCCGCATGGGGCGGGCCGGCCGGGATGCGGATTGTCAGCCCTGCCGTCCGTCGTCCGCCGCTGTCGATTCGCACCGCGGGCCGTCGGCCCGTCGCAGCGCGGTGGAGGCGGGCCGGCGGCGGCGGGACACTGGCGTCACGGTTTTCAAGGAGCCCCATCACATGAACCCGCTGCGCTTCATCACCCGCCCGGTCACCGACATCGCCCACGCCGTGCTGCTGCCCTTCAAGGCGATCTTCGTCGTCGGCCTCTCGGGCTTCATCAACGCCATGACCTACCACGGCGTGTGGTGGTTCAAGTGGGTCGCCCTGGGCATGGGCATCGCCGTGCTGGTGGCCTTCGCCCGCGCCGCGCGCACGCTGCTGCTGCTGGCGCTGGTGGCCTGGGTGGGGATGAAGATCTACCAGCGCTACGGCGCCGCGGCACGCCAGCGCTTCGACGACTGGGTGGCGCGCACGCAGCCGCAGGCGGCACAGGTGCTGGGCGCGCTGCGCGGGC
>CAIWPS010000172.1 GCA_903914615.1 uncultured beta proteobacterium
CGGCAGCGGAATGACCACGTCTTCGTTGATCTTGAAGGCGTTGGTGTGCCTGGCGATGGCCGCCGTGCGCTTGCGGTCGAGCCAGAACTTCTTGCGCGCGTCGGAGCTGACGGCCACGAAGCCCTCGCCGGCGCGCGAGTTGGCGATGCGCACCACCTCGCTCGTGGCGCGGGCAACGGCGTCGGCGTCGTCGCCCACGATGTCGCCCAGCAGCACCATCTTGGGCAGGCCCGAACCCGCCAGCGGGCGCTTGCTCTTGGTGGCGTAGCCCACGGCCTTGAGGTAGCGGTCGTCCAGGTGTTCCAGACCGGCCAACAAGACGCCCTGGTCCCTCAGACCGAAGAGGTAGTCCTTGATCTCGACGATGCTGGGCACGGCTTCGCGCGCGTTGCCGAAGAATTCCAGGCACACCGTGCGCGTGTGCGCCGGCATGCGGTGCACGACCCAGCGCGCGCTGGTGATGAGGCCGTCGCAGCCTTCCTTCTGGATGCCGGGCAGGCCGGCGAGAAACTTGTCGGTGACGTCCTTGCCCAGGCCTTCCTTGCGGAAAACACGACCGGGGATCTCGAGCAGTTCCGTGCGTTCGAGCGTCTTGCCCGTGGCGTCGAAATACTTCAGCTCGAAGCGCGCCACGGCGATGTCGTGGATCTTGCCCAGGTTGTGGTCCAGGCGCGTCACTTCCAGCCACTTGGCCTCGGGCGTGACCATGCGCCAGCTGGCCAGGTTGTCCAGCGCCGTGCCCCACAGCACCGCCTTCTTGCCGCCGGCGTTCATCGCGATGTTGCCGCCGATGCAGCTGGCTTCGGCGCTGGTGGGGTCGACGGCGAAGACGTAGCCGGCGCGCTCGGCCGCATCGGCCACGCGCTGGGTGACGACGCCGGCTTCGCTGCGGATGGTCGGCACGGGCTGGGCGCAGCCGGGCAGCGCCATCAGCTCGACCTCGCCCATGGCTTCGAGCTTCTCGGTGTTGATGACCGCGCTCTTCCAGGTCAGCGGCACGGCGCTGCCGGTGTAGCCGGTGCCGCCGCCGCGCGGGATGATGGTCAGGCCGAGCTCGATGCAGCCGGCCACCAGCGCCGCCATCTCGGCCTCGCTGTCGGGCGTGAGGACGACGAAGGGGTATTCGACGCGCCAGTCGGTGGCGTCGGTGACGTGCGAGACGCGCGACAGGCCGTCGAACTTCAGGTTGTCCTTGGCGGTGTGGCGGCCCAGCACGCGGCGCGCCGCCTTGCGCAGGTCCCAGACCGCGCGGAAATGGGCGGCGAAGGCTTCCACCGCAGTGCGCGCGGCCGCCAGCAACTCACCGACCAGGACGTCGCGCTGCGCGTCGTCGGCCGGGCTGCGGCGCTTGCCGACCTCGTTCAGGCGGTGGTGCAGGGCTTCGATGAGCAGGGCCCGCCGCTTCGGGTTGTCCAGCAGGTCGTCTTCGAGGTAGGGGTTGCGCTGCACCACCCAGATGTCGCCGAGCACCTCGTAGAGCATGCGGGCGCTGCGGCCGGTGCGGCGCTCCTGCCGCAGCAGGTTCAGGATCTCCCAGGCGCGCGCGCCCAGCAGCCGGATGACGATCTCGCGGTCGGAGAACGAGGTGTAGTTGTAGGGGATCTCGCGCAGGCGCGTGGCAGCACCTGCGGGGTCGTCGGCGGCTTCGGCCAGGGCCGGTGTGCTCAGGGGCAGCGGGGCATTCATAGGGGTTTGTGGGGATGCTAACCGAGACCCTTTTCGGCGGCGTGTGGCGGCCGGGGCGCCTCGGCGGGTTATTCCTGTTGCTGCGGTGGCGCCATCCGTGACAGAACAGGCGATGTCACAAAAGCCGGCCACACTCGCGGGCTGGCTCGAAAACCGCCCCACGGAGACCCCATGAAACTGCAAGCGCTCGCGCCCGCCCTGGCCGCTGCCCTGACGACGACCCTCACCGCCCTGCCCGCCCTGTCGCAGGTCGAAGTGACCTGGTGGCATTCGATGGTGGCCGTCAACGGCGAGTGGGTGAACGACCTGGCCAAGGAGTTCAACGCCAGCCAGAAGGACTACAGGATCGTGCCCGTGTTCAAGGGCAGCTACGACGAGTCGATGACCGCGGCCATCGCCGCCTTCCGCGCCGGCAATGCGCCCGACATCCTGCAGGTCTTCGAGGTCGGCACGGCGACGATGATGGCCAGCAAGGGCGCCATCGTGCCGGTGGGCAAGGTGATGACGGACGCCGGCTACAAGTTCGATCCCGGCGTCTACATCCCCGCCGTGGCCGGCTACTACACCGCGCCCAGCGGCCAGATGCTGAGCTTCCCCTTCAACAGCTCGACGACGGTCTTCTACATCAACAAGGACGCCTTCAAGGCCGCCGGCATCGACACCACCAAGCTGCCCAGCAGCTGGCCCGAGGTGGCGCTGGCCGCGGCCAAGCTCAAGAGCGCTGGCCACAAGTGCCCCTTCACCACCGCGTGGCAGGGCTGGACGCAGCTGGAAAGCTTCTCGGCCTGGCACAACGTGGAACTGGCGACCAGGCGCAACGGCCTGGCCGGCCTGGACGCGCGGCTGGTGGCCAACGGGCCGCTGCAGGTGCGCCACATCGAGAACCTGGCCAACATGGCCAAGCAGGGCCTGTTCGTCTACAAGGGCCGCGGCAACGTGCCCGAGGCCAGCTTCGTCTCGGGCGAATGCGCCATGATCACCACGTCCTCGGGCTTCTACGGCAACGTGAAGAAGAACGCCAAGTTCGCCTTCGCCGTCAGCCCCCTGCCCTACTACCCCGACGTGCCCGGCGCGCCGCAGAACACCGTCATCGGCGGCGCCAGCCTGTGGGTGATGGCGGGCAAGCCGGCCGCCGAGTACAAGGGCGTGGCCGCCTTCTTCAATTTCCTGTCCAGGCCCGAGGTGCAGTCGGCCAGCCACAAGCGCACGGGCTACCTGCCCATCACCACGGCGGCCTACGAGATGACCGAGAAGTCGGGCTTCTACAAGGAGAACCCGGGCGCCGACACGGCGGTGAACCAGATGATCCGCAAGACCACCGACAAGTCGCGCGGCATCCGGCTGGGCAACTACGTGCAGATCCGCACCATCGAGGACGAGGAGCTCGAACTCGTCTGGGGCGGCAAGAAGTCGCCCAAGGAGGCGCTGGACTCCATCGTCAAGCGCGGCAACGAGTTGCTCGAACGCTTCGAGAAGGCCAACAAGGGCTGAAGCCGAATTGGCCGCCGAGAAGCGCGTCACGCTGAGGTCGCACTGGCTGCCCTGGGTGCTGCTGGCACCGCAGGGCGTGGTCATCGTGGTGTTCTTCTTCTGGCCGGCGGGCCAGATGCTGGTGCAGTCGCTGCAGCAGTCAGACGCCTTCGGTACCTCCGTGAGCTGGGTCGGGCTGGAGAACTTCCGCAACCTCTGGAACGACGAGACCTACCTCGCCTCGTTCCGCACGACCGCCGTGTTCTCGGTGCTGGTGGCCGTCTGCGGTCTGTCGCTGGCGCTGCTGCTGGCGGTGTATGCCGACCGTGTGGTGCGCGGCGCCCTCTTCTACCGCACGCTGCTGATCTGGCCCTATGCCGTGGCGCCGGCCGTGGCCGGCGTGCTGTGGCTGTTCATGTTCTCGCCCAGCGTGGGCATCGTCTCCTACGGCCTGCAGCGCCTGGGCCTGGCCTGGAACCCTCTGCTCGACGCCGGAGATGCGATGGCGCTGGTGGTGCTGGCAGCGGTGTGGAAGCAGCTGGCCTACAACTTCCTGTTCTTCCTGGCCGGCATGCAGAGCATCCCGAAGTCGCTGCTGGAAGCCGCCGCCATCGACGGCGCCGGGCCGTGGCGGCGCTTCTGGACCATCCAGTTCCCGCTGCTCACGCCGACCAGCTTCTTCCTGCTAGTCATCAACATCATCTACGCCTTCTTCGACACCTTCGGCATCATCGACGCCGCGACCAAGGGCGGGCCGGGCAAGGAGACGGCGATCCTGGTCTACAAGATCTACTACGACGCCTTCAAGGCGCTGGACCTGGGCGCCTCGGCGGCGCAGAGCGTGGTGCTGATGGTCATCGTCGTGGCGCTGACGGTCGTGCAGTTCCGCTTCGTCGAGAAGAAAGTGAACTACTGATGGTGGAGCGCCGGCCACTGCTGGATGTGCTGGCCCACGCCGTGCTGATCCTGGGCGTGCTGGCCGTGGCCTTCCCGCTCTACATCGCCTTCGTCGCGTCGACGCAGACCGCAGACGCCGTGGTGCAGGCGCCGATGTCGCTGCTGCCTGGCGGTCACTTCATCGACAACTACGCCAGCGTGCTGCAGGGCGGCGCCGGCGCGGGTTCGCAGGCCGCCGTGGGTCGCATGATGTGGGTGAGCCTGGTCAGCGCGCTCGTCATAGCCTTGGGAAAGATCGCCATCTCGCTGCTCTCGGCCTTTGCCATCGTCTATTTCCGCTTCCCGTTCCGGATGTTCTTCTTCTGGGCCATCTTCGTGACGCTGATGCTGCCGGTGGAGGTGCGCATCGGGCCGACCTACAAGGTGGTCTCGGACCTGCACATGCTCAACAGCTACGCGGGGCTGACGGTGCCGCTGATCGCCTCGGCCACCGCCACCTTCCTGTTCCGTCAGTTCTTCCTCACCGTGCCGGACGAACTGCTGGAAGCCGCGCGCATGGACGGCGCCGGGCCGATGCGCTTCTTCTTCGACATCCTGCTGCCGCTGTCGGCGACCTCGATGGCCGCGCTCTTCGTCATCCAGTTCATCTACGGCTGGAACCAGTACCTGTGGCCGCTGCTGGTGACCACCGACGAGAACATGTACCCGGTGGTGATCGGCATCAAGCGCATGATCGCCGGCGGCGACGCGCAGACCGACTGGAACCTCGTCATGGCCACCGCCATCCTGGCCATGCTGCCACCGGCGCTGGTGGTGATGCTGATGCAGAAGTGGTTCGTCCAGGGTCTGGTGGATACCGAGAAGTAGGAAGCAAGCCATGGGCGCCATCGCCATCCGCAACGTCGTCAAACGCTACGGGCCCCCAGGGCCTGCAGCAGTGCAGGTCATCCACGGCGTCGACGCCGAGATCGCCGATGGCGAGTTCATCGTCATCGTGGGCCCCAGCGGCTGCGGCAAGAGCACGCTGCTGCGCATGGTGGCGGGGCTGGAAGAGATCAGCGGCGGCGAGATCGCCATCGGCGGGCGCGTCGTCAACGATGTCGAGCCGGCGCAGCGCGACATCGCGATGGTGTTCCAGAACTACGCCCTGTACCCGCACATGAGCGTCTACGACAACATGGCCTACGGGCTGAAGATCGCCAAGGTGCCCAAGGCCGAGATCGAGCAGCGGGTGAACAAGGCCGCCAGGATCCTGGAGATCGGCGCCCTGCTGCAGCGCAAGCCGCGCCAGCTCTCGGGCGGGCAGCGCCAGCGCGTGGCGATGGGGCGGGCCATCGTGCGCCAGCCGCAGGTCTTCCTCTTCGACGAGCCGCTGTCCAACCTGGACGCCAAGCTGCGCGCGGCCACGCGGCTGGAGATCCAGAAGCTGCATGCCGAACTCGGCGTGACCTCGCTCTTCGTCACCCACGACCAGGTCGAGGCGATGACGCTGGCGCAGCGCATGATCGTGATGAACGCCGGCCGCATCGAGCAGATCGGCACGCCTGAGCAGGTCTACGGCCGGCCGGCCAGCACCTTCGTCGCCGGCTTTATCGGCTCGCCGCCGATGAACCTGCTGGCCGGGCAGGCCGACGGCACGCGCTTCGTCGTCGACGGCCAGACGCTGCCGCTGCCCGCGGCAGCGCCCCGCGCCGGCCCGCTGCTGCTGGGCCTGCGACCGGAACACGCGCAGCTGGACCCGGCAGGCATCTGGACGCTGCAGGTGGACTTGCTGGAAATGCTAGGCGCCGAAAGGCTGGTCTACGGCCGCATCGGCGGCGCTGCCTTCACGCTGCGCATCGAAGCCACGCTGCCGCCGCCGCGCCCCGGCGACGCCGTGCGCCTGCGCGTGCCGCCCGATTGCCTGCACTGGTTCGACCCCGAAAGCGGCCTGCGGGTGGGCGCGTGATGCACGCAGACGACTGGCCGCTGCCGCTGTGGATCGCCCACCGCGGCGCCGGCAAGCTGGCGCCGGAGAACACGCTGGCGGCCTTCCGCGTCGGGGCCGCGCACGGCTACCGCGCCTTCGAATGCGACGTCAAGCTGAGCCGCGATGGCGTGCCCTTCCTGCTGCACGACACGACTCTGGAACGCACCACGCCCGAACGCGGCGTGGCCGGCGACCGCGACTGGGCCGGGCTCTCGCGCATCGACGCCGGCGGCTGGCACGGCCCTTCCTTCGCGGGCGAACCGCTGCCCAGCCTGGATGCCATCGCCTGCTTCGTGCAGCGCAACGGCCATGCGCTGAATCTCGAGATCAAGCCGACGCCCGAGCGGGAATTC
>CAIWPS010000173.1 GCA_903914615.1 uncultured beta proteobacterium
CGGCGTGGGAGAAGACGCTCGTCGCCGCGCTGCCGACTCCGCTGCCGCAGGCGGGCGGTCCGCCGGCATCGGCTGGCTCGGGCGCCCAGGCCGCGCAGGGCCTGGCCTCGGCATCGTCAGGCGCCGTGCCCAGCCTGTGGGAGACGGCGCTGCTGACCCAGCTCGAGTCCTCGCTGTCACGCCACGTCGGCCCGCTGGCTTCGGTGCTGGTGCGGCGCGCCGCGCGCGAATGCAGCGACCTGCCGAGCCTGCTTTCCAGGCTCGCCGAGCACATCACCAGCGACACCGCAAGGGCCCGTTTCATCGGCGAGTCCACCGCCTCGCGCAGCGCCGCGCGCAGCACCGGCGCGGGAGCACCGGTGGCGGCGCCGACGCCGCTGCCGACTTTCACCGGCGAAGCCATGAGCGACGAAGGCCAGGCACGGGCATTGCGGCTTCTGACCCAGCACATCGGGCCCATCGCCGCCACCGTGGTCCGGCGTGCCGCCGCCCAGGGCCTGGCCCGCGACGGTTTCGTGCAGGCGCTGGCGGCCGCGGTGGCCGACCCGGTCCGGCGCGAGAAGCTGCTGGACGACCTGGCGCGGCTGCGCTGAGTTCGCCGCGGCTCAGAGGCGGGTCGGCGGGGCCGGCGCCGCGGCCGGCGGCGAGCGCAGCTGCACCATCGTCGA
The DNA here is from genome assembly GCA_903914615.1 of uncultured beta proteobacterium. Classification (GTDB taxonomy): domain Bacteria; phylum Pseudomonadota; class Gammaproteobacteria; order Burkholderiales; family Burkholderiaceae_C; genus Rubrivivax. The sequence goes on from CAIWPS010000173.1 coordinate 669, forward strand.
GCCGCCTTCGATGTCCGAGACCGGGCTTTCGGAGCCCAGCAGTCGCAGCGTCAGCACGTCGGCCACGACGATGCGCGAGCCGGCGCGCACCGGCAGCGTGGCCCCGCGCTCGACGCGCTCGCCGTCGACCGAGGTGACGCTGTCGGACAGCGCCAGCAGGCTCAGGCCGTGCTCGCTGCGCCTGAGCTCGAAATGCCAGCGGCTGATCTGGCGCAGCCGCTCGGGGTCGGGATGGTTGAGCACGACGTCGTTGGCGCGCGCGCCGTTGTGGCTGAGCAGGCGGCCGAAGGTGATGATGTCCTGGCGCGGCAGGGCGATGCGTTCATCGGTCTGCTCGATGACCAGGCTGCGCGGAAATTTCGTCGGGTCGCGCCACTCCAGGGCCATCAGTTCGACCGGCTGTTCGAAGCCCTTCAGCAGCACCTCGCCCAGCGGGCGGCAGTTCAGGCGATGCTCGCGGTCGAGTTCATGGAACACGGCACGCGTGAGCCGCACTTCGCCTGGGTCGGTGGACGTGGCCACGCGCGAGCACAGGTTGACGGCGTCGCCGCTGACGGCCTGGCCGTCGGTCAGCACCAGGCCCCAGTGGATGCCGATGCGCACCTGCAGCTGGTGCTGGTGGCCCCGCGTCTCGTTGGCGCGCGCGGCCTGGCCCTGGAAGTCGATGACGCCGGCGACGGCCGCGGCCACGCCGGGGAAGACGATGAAGGCGCCGTCGCCCACGTTGTCGACGATGCGCCCGCCGGACCCTGCGACAGAGGCCGCGAGCAGGTCCAGGTGGAGTTGCTGCAGCTGGCGCCCGGCGGCGTCGCCGAAGCGGGCGAAGTAGGGCGTGGAGCCGACGATGTCGGAGAACACCAGCGCCATCGGCCGCTCGAAGCGCCGCGTCAACTCCTGCTGCAATTGGTTCTGCAGCCGGATGATGTCGGTCATCGTCAGGGCGCTGAAATCGTTCATCGGCTCGCCATCGGTGTTACCGATTGTGCCCGCAACCGTTGCCTACGGTGCGCTGGCGCACACCAGGCCGCGGCGCCTCGGCCGCGTTCACGAGAGGCGCCGTGCCGCGCCGTCGATCGACGCCCGCAGCGCCGCGTAGTCGCCATGCACCGCGAACTGCGGGAACTGGGCCGCGATGGCCGGTGGCGCGTGGATGAAGAAGCCGGCGTCGGCGGCCGCGAGCATGCCGGTGTCGTTGTAGGAATCGCCGGCCGCCAGGACCTGGAAGTTCAGGCCCTTGAAGGCGTTGACGGCCTGGCGCTTCTGGTCGGGCTGGCGCAGCCGGTACGCGGCCACGTAGCCTTCGGCGTCCGTCACCAGGCGGTGGCAGAACAGCGTCGGCCGGCCGAGCTGGCGCATCAGCGGGTCGGCGAACTCGTAGAAGGTGTCCGACAGGATGACGACCTGGTAGCGCGTGCGCAGGTCGTCCAGGAATTCGCGCGCCCCGGGCAGCGGCGCGAGGCCGGCGATGACGGCCTGGATGTCGGCCAGCTTCAGCCCGCGCTCGCGCAGCAGCGCCAGGCGAAAGCGCATCAGCTTGTCGTAGTCGGGCTCGTCGCGCGTCGTGCGCCTGAACTCGGCGATGCCGGTGCGCTCGGCGAAGGCGATCCAGATCTCGGGGACCAGCACCCCTTCGAGGTCGAGGCAGACGATTTGCATGCGGGCTTTCGTGGTGAAGACCGAATCGTAGCGGCCGGGCCCGCTGCGTCCGGCGCCGCGCCACGCCGGGTCAGGCGGGCACCAGCGTCACCGTCACGCCGCTGAGCACGGCGTTGCCCGACAGCGGGTCGCGCGCCGCGTCGTCGAGCAGCGCGTTCAGGTTCGCGCCCGGTCTTTCAGCCGCCAGCGCCAGCCGGGCGCCGGGCAGGTCGTGGCCCCAGCCGTGGGGCAGGCTGACGACGCCGGGCATCAGCGCCGAGGTGATCTCCACCGTCACTTCCACGCTGCCGCCCGGACCGGCCAGGCGCGCCCGGGCGCCGTCGGCCACGCCGGCGCGCGCGGCATCGTCGGGGTGCACCTGGGCCGTGCCGCGGAAGGGCCCCTTGGCGAGCAGCGGCAGGTTGTGCATCCAGCTGTTGTTGCTGCGCACGTCGCGGCGGCCGATGACGACCAGCGGCGGTGCCAGCTCCGCCAGTTCGGCCAGCGCGCGCGGCAGGTCGGCCAGCAGCGCTGGCGGTGCCAGTTCGATGTGGCCGCTGGGCGTGCGCAGCGCCTCGGGCAGGCGCGGCTGCAGCGGGCCGAGGTCGATGCCGCCCGGGGCGGCCTTCACGCGGTCCAGCGTCAGGCCCTGCGGCTGGCGGCCGAAGCCGTCGCCGTAGGGGCCGCTGCGCAGCGCCAGGTCGAGCAGCCGCTCGGGGCCGCGGCGGCCGGCCAGCGCCTGCAGCACGGCGCCGGTGTGGTCGCCGGCGAACTTGCGGACCTCGTCGGCCAGCAGCGCATCGTCCAGCGCGTCGATGTCGGCGCCCGCGCCCAGCCCCTTGGCGATGGCGGCCAGGCGCAACAGGCTTTCCCATTCGGCCGGCTGCCCGGCCGGCGGCGCGAACACCGGGCCGCTGTAGCGGGCGTGGTTGCGGAACGAGAACTGCGGGAAGGGCACGTCGTAGTGGCTGTCTTCCAGCGCGCTGGGCCCGGGCAGGATGACGTCGGCGTGGCGCGTCGTCTCGTTGACGTAGATGTCCAGGCTGACCATGAAGTCCAGCCCGTCCAGCGCCCGCGCCAGCCGCGCGCCGCCGGGCGACGACAGCACCGGGTTGCCGGCCACCGTGATGAGCGCGCGCACCTGGCCCGCGCCCGGGGTCTCGATCTCCTCGGCCAGGCAGGTCATGGGCAGTTCGCCGAAGACCTCGGGCGCGCCGCTGACGCGGCTGGCGTGCCGGCCGGTGGCGATGCCACGGCCGCGGCCCGGCACGCCGGCGGTGTTGGCGGCGAAGGCCGCGGCCTTGGGGAACATCGCGCCGCCGGGTTCGTCGAGGTGGCCGGTGAGCACGTTCAGCACGTCGACCAGCCACGAACACAGCGTGCCGTGGCTTTGCGTGCAGGTGCCCAGGCGGCCATAGACGCAGCCCTGCCGCGCGGCCGCGAGGTCGCGCGGCAGCTGGCGGATGGTGCCGGCCTCGATGGCGGTCCGGGCGGCCACGGCTTCCGGCGCGAAGGCCTGCACCGCCGCCTGCACGGCCTCGACGCCATCGACGATGTCGGCCAGCCGGCCCAGCCGCACCAGGCCTTCGTCGAACAGCGTGTGCACCATCGCCGCGAGCAGGAACACGTCGGCACCGGGGCGGATGAAGTGGTGCGCGTCGGCCACCGCCGCGGTCTCGGTGCGGCGCGGGTCGATCACCACCAGCCGGCCGCCGCGCTCGCGCAGCGCGCGCGCCTTGCCGCGGAAGTCGGGCACCGTCCACAGGCTGCCGTTGCTGGCCATCGGGTTGGCGCCGATCACCAGCAGGTACTGGCTGCGTTCGATGTCGGGCACCGGGATGCTGAGCCAGTGGCCGAACATCCAGCCGCAGGACAGCTGCTTGGGCATCTGGTCCAGCGTCGAGGCCGAGAACACGTTCTTCGTCCCCAGCGCCTTGGCCAGGCGGCCGAAGTACAGCAGCAGGCCCATCTTGTGCGCCGACGGGTTGCCCACCGACACCGCCACGGCGTCGCGGCCATGCGCTTGCAGGATGGGAAGCAGCCGGCGTTCGATCTCGGCGTAGGCCTCGTCCCAGCCGGCCGGCTCGAAGACCGCGCCGCGGCGAATGAGCGGCTGGCGCAGCCGGTCGGGGTCCTCGTGCAGGTC
>CAIWPS010000174.1 GCA_903914615.1 uncultured beta proteobacterium
CCCTACCCCTGCAGCTACCTGCCCGGGCGCCAGGCGCGCTCGCAGGTGGCCACGCCCAGCCACCTCATCCACGCCGACACCTATTCCGGCCTGGTGGCCGCCGGCTTCCGCCGCAGCGGCATGTTCACCTACCGGCCCTACTGCGACGGCTGCCGCGCCTGCGTGCCGCTGCGCGTTCCAGTGGCAGGCTTCACGCCCACGCGCAGCCAGCGCCGCGCCCACAAGGCCCACGGCCACCTGGTGGCGCGGGTGCTGCGCCTGGGCTTCGTGCCCGAGCACTACCAGCTCTACCTGCGCTACCAGAGCGGCCGCCACAGCGGCGGCGGCATGGACCACGACAGCGTCGACCAGTACACCCAGTTCCTGCTGCAGAGCCGCGTCAATTCGCGGCTGGTCGAGTTCCGCGAGCCCGGCGCAGAAGGCCGGCCGGGGGCGCTGAAGATGGTGTCCATCCTGGACGTCCTCAGCGACGGCATCTCGGCCGTCTACACCTACTACGAACCCGAGGCCGGCACCAGCTACGGCACCTACAGCGTGCTCTGGCAGATCGAGCAGACGAAGCTGCTGAAGCTGCCGCACGTCTACCTGGGCTACTGGATCGCGCAGAGCCCGAAGATGGCCTACAAGGAACAGTTCAGGCCGCACCAGCTGCTGCTGGACGGGCGCTGGCAGGACGCGCCGGCGCCTTGAGGGCGCGGCGGATGTCGGCCACCGCCTCGGCGCCGTCCCAGGCGCGCGCGCCGACGAACCTGCGCTGCACGCGGCCCTGGGCGTCGACGATCACGGTCAGCGGCAGGCTCGTCGCGCCGAGCAGGTGCTCCAGCTCCAGCCGGTGGTCGATGTAGTGGCTGAGCGTGGCGTTGGATCGCGCCAGCCAGGCCAGCGCGGCGGGCCGCGAGTCGTCGGTGGAGATGCCGATGATGGTCAGGCCCGTGCCGGCGTCGCTCCAGGCCAGGCGTTCCAGCGACGCCGTCTCGGCACGGCAAGGGCCGCACCAGCTGGCCCAGACGTTGATCAGCAGCGGCCGGCCACGGAAGTCGGAGAGGCGGCGCGCGGGCCCGTTCAAGCCGTCCAGTGCGGCGTCGCGCAGCAGCTCGCCCACCGCCACCTCGCCCGGTGTCGCCGCCAGCAGCCGGCCGCCGGCGCACAGGGCCAGGGCCAGCGCCAGACCGGCGCGGCGGCGCGCGTCAGGCGCCATGCCAGGTCTCGCCTTCCAGGCGCGCCGCGCCTTCGGCCTGCAGCTTGAGCAGGTGGGCCAGCAGCGAACGCGCGGCGATGCCGTGGCGCTCGGCGGGCACGTCGTCGTAAGCGCGCGGCACCAGCTGCGCCAGCGGCGCCGCGCCGGCCGCCAGCGCGGCGCGCACCTTGGCCTCGCGCGCCAGCCGGTGCGCCACAAGGCCGCGCAGCACGCGCTGCGGCTGGGCCACCAGAAAGCCGTGGCCGGGGGCCAGCCAGTCCAGGTCCTCGCCCTGCAGCGCGTGCAGCGAATGCAGGTAGGCCGCCATGTCGCCGTCGGGCGGGTTGATGACCACGGTGGAACCCTGCATCACGTGGTCGCCGGTGAAGAGCAGCTTCTCTTCATCGAGCAGGAAGCACAGGTGGTTGGACGCGTGGCCGGGGGTGTGGACGACCCGCAGCGTGGCCCCGGCGCCGAGCACGATGCGCTCGCCGTGCGCCAGCTCGCGCGCCGGCGCGAAGGTCTCGTCCTGCCCCGGCGCATGGGCCGGCCGCCGGCCCTGCACCGGGGCCCCGGTGGCCGCCGCGAGCAGTGCTGCCGCCGGTGAATGGTCGCGGTGCGTGTGGGTGACGAGGATGCGCTCGATGGGCCCCGGCGCCGCGGCCATCAGCGCCTGCACATGGCCGGCATCGGCGGGGCCGGGGTCGATGGCGGTCCAGGCCGCACCCGGCTCGCCGCTGCCGACGAGGTAGCTGTTGGTGCCCGGCCCGGTCATCACGCCGGGGTTGGGCGCGGTGACGCGGATGACGCGCGGCGACAGCCGCACCGGCACGCCGTGCCGCATCTCGGCCCACACGTCGCCGCGGCCTTCGGGGTCGAGGCGGCCGATCTCGGCCCAGGCCCATTCGTCGGGCAGCACCACGCGCGGCCCGCGCGCGCCGAGGCCACGGCGCGGCATCGTCAGCGGCACCTCGCGCGCGGCGGCGATGGCCTGCAGCGCCGCTGCGGCGCTGGCGTGCAGCGCCAGGTCCTGCAGCGTGCGCCGCGTCACCGGCAGCAGCTTGAGGGCGCGCGCCGGGTCCAGCGCCTGCGCCGGCGTCAGCCACATCAGTTCCAGCGCCTCGCCCATGTCGGCCTGCGCCACCTGGCCCGGCGGCGCGGCGACGGCGAAGAAGCGGGTGTCGAAGCGCTTGGGCAGGCCCGGCGGCGTCAGCCAGTGGCTGAGGTAGGCCAGGCCGCGCAGGTCGAGCCGCAGGCCCAGGGCCTGGCACATCTCGGCGATGCCGGCATGGCCGGCCTGCAGCCTTGGCCGCCAGTCGCGCAGCGCGGCGGCATCGGCGCTGCCGTCCACCAGCAGCAGGCCGACTTCCTCGAAGGTCTCGCGCACGGCGGCCACGGCGTAGTCCAGGCCGCCCGCGGCCAGGCCCAGGCGCGCGCTCATCGCGGCATCGTCGCTGCCCAGGCAGTGGGCATGGGCGGCGCGGTCGCGCACGTCGAGCACGCCGCCGGGGAAGACGACGGCACCGCTGCGCAGGTCGCCGTCGCGCTCGGCGCGGCGGAGCATCAGCACTTCCAGACCGCCGGCGCCGTCGCGCAGCAGCAGCAGCGAAGCGGCAGTGCGGGCGTCCGCCGCAGGCGTGTAGCCGGCGCTCATCTCGCCACCCCGCCGGCCTGCAGCGCGGCGATTTCGGCGGCGTCGAAACCGGCTTCGCGCAGCACCTGCGCGGTGTGCTCGCCAGGCTGGGGCGCCGGCCGCAGCGGCCCCGCCGGTGTGCGGTCGAAGCGCGGCGCCGGCGCGGGCTGCACGACGCCGTCGACGTTGACGAAGGCTTCTCTGGCGCGCGCGTGGGCATGCCGCGGCGCCTCGTCGAAGGACAGCACAGGGGCGAAGCAGGCGTCGCTGCCCTCCAGCCGCGCGCACCACTCGTCGCGGCTGCGCTGCTTCACCGCGGCGGCGATGGCCTCGCGCATCTCGGGCCACAGGCGGCGGTCGTACTGGCGCTGCACGTAGCGCGCGTCCAGCCCCAGCGCGGCGGCCAGGGTGGCGAAGAACTTGGGCTCCAGCGGCGCCAGGCTGACGTGGCGGCCGTCGGCGGTTTCGTAGGTGTCGTAGAAGGGCGCGCCACCGTCGAGCAGGTTGGCGCCGCGCCCCTCGCCCCACTGCCCCGCGGCCTGCAGGCCGAAGAAGACCGAGGCCAGCGAGGCCGCGCCGTCGACCATCGCCGCGTCCACCACCTGGCCGCGGCCCGAACGCTGGCGCTCGAACAGCGCGGCCATGACGCCGAAGGCGAGGTAGAGCGCGCCGCCGCCGTAGTCGCCGACCAGGTTCAGCGGCGGCACCGGCTTGCCGCCGGCCGGGCCGATGGCGTGCAGCGCGCCGGTCAGCGCGATGTAGTTCAGGTCGTGCCCCGCGGCAGCGGCCAGCGGCCCGGTCTGGCCGAAGCCGGTCATGCGGCCGTAGACCAGCCGCGGCTCGCGCGCCTGGCACTCGGCCGGGCCCAGACCGAGCGTTTCCATCACGCCGGGGCGAAAGCCTTCCAGCAGCACGTCGGTGCCGGCGAGCAGGCGCAGCAGGGCGTCGCGGCCGGCGGCCGCCTTCAGGTCCAGCGCCAACGAACGGCGGCCGCGCGCGTTGACGTCCAGCCGCGGCGCCATCGCCAGCCCCAGGCCGCTGGGCTCCAGGCGGTCGACGCGCACGACATCGGCGCCGAGGTCGGCCAGCAGCATGCCGGCCAGCGGCACCGGGCCGATGGCGGCGATCTCGATGACGCGCAGTCCTTGCAGAGGTCCCATGGGCGCGCAGTGTGCCGCAAGGCGGCGGCTGCCTAGTCGAGCGCGATCACCTCGTCGCCCGGCGCGGCGACGCAGCCCTCGCGGATGAAGTCCCAGCCGCGGTGCACCACGGCCTGCCTGTCGGTGTGGCAGAACTCGATGCGCTCGGCGCCGGGCACGCGGCCCTGCACGAAGGACTCGATGGCCGCCGGCATGCTGACGCGGTAGCGCTGCCGGTCGAGGTCGTCGGCCGGGTGGTCGTCGCTGTGCACCCAGGGGATGAAGGCGCCCAGCCACATCAGCGGCCGCCAGCCGACGTCGAAGACCGCGGGCGCGTAGCCCTGCGCCTGCAGCCACTGCTGGGCCTGCGCGCGCAGGTCGTCGCCGTCGCCTTCCAGCCCGCCCCAGGCGGTGGCCAGCAGCTCGGCGACCCACTGGTTGCAGTTCTGGTAGCGCAGGCTGAAGGGGTAGGCATTGGCGCTGTAGCGGGTGGCCAGCACCTGCAGCGCGCGCCGCTTGTCCAGCACCGCGGCCTCGGCCTCGTCGCTGTCCAGCGGCGGCAGCAGCAGCACCGAGACATAGCCGACATCGGCCTCGCGCGAGCCGAACAGGAAGGCGGTCAGGCCCTGGTCGTACAGGCGCGGCTGGCCCTCTTCGCAGGCGTAGTAGAGCTGGCGCACCGCCCACGGCGCCTCGGGGCTGGCCCGCAGGCTGAAGCCGGCGTGCGAATAGCGCATGCCGAAGCGGTCCAGGTCCAGGCCCGACCGTGCCATCAGCGCCATGCGGTGGCCCGATCGTTCCAGCTCGCCCTTGATGACGGCGGCGAAGCGCAGCACCTTGTCCTTCTGCGCCGCGCTCAGCGTCTGCGGCTCGTCGCACAGGCGCGTGGCGCCGGCCAGGCAGGGCGCCGCGGCCGCGGCGAGGGCGAGCGCCAGCGCGGCGGCGCGCAGCCGGCGCACGGCTACAGCGTGACGACGCGGGTCTGCAACTCGCGGTACCAGTCGTCGCTGAGCGCGAGGAAGAAGGCCTGCTTGTCGGCGCCACGCGCGAACTCGACGCCGTAGGGCCGCAGCCGCGCCGTCACCACCTGGCCGACTCCGAGGCGGCTGCCGTCCAGCGCCGCGCGCGGCAGCGTCAGCAGCAGTTCGCCCTCGGGCGAGGCGTCGCCCAGCGCCTGCAGCTTCATGCGCACGGTGTCGGGGCGGTCGGCAGCGGCGACTTCGACGATGCGGTAGTCGCCCTCGGCCACCTTGTCGTCCTTGGACGAGCTGTTGCTGGACTTGCCGACCGAATTCGACAGGCTGCCCACCGAGGTGGAAATGCTGTCGGACGCGGCCGATGAAGCCGAGCTCTCGGCCCGCGCCGGCGCGGCAGCGATGCAGCCGAGCAAGGCCAGGGTGGCGAGGTGAGTCTTGCGGTGGGTCATGGCGTGGGGCGGCGGCAGTTGCGGTGGTGGCCGGGGCCTTGCGGGCCGCGACCGGACTTCAGCATATCAGTGGACGCCGCGGTGCCGCCCCCAAGTTTGCAGGCTGTCACGTGTCCACTTCCACGGCGATTCTTCGTTCGTGCCCATGCGGGTTCGCGCGCGCCGATGGCGCTGCCGCGGCAGCCCGCTCGATGGGCGCACCCAGGGAGCAGACGCATGATGAAGACCCTTGCATTGCCTTCGTACCCGCGGCGTGCGGCGGCCCGTGCCGCAAGGCCTTACCGGGGCTGGCTGGGTGGGGTGGCCGCGGCGGCCGTGGCCGCGCTGGCCACGACGCTGCTGCCGCACGCGCCGCGCGCCCATGCCGGCCACGAGGTGCCGGCGCCACC
>CAIWPS010000175.1 GCA_903914615.1 uncultured beta proteobacterium
AAGGTGATCGTCTGCGCCTGCAGGACGCTGAAGCTGACGGTGACGGTCGGCGCGGCGGCGTAGCTGCCGTTGCCCGCCTGGCTGGCACTCAGGCTGCAGGTGCCTGCGCTTACCAAGGCGAGCGTGGTGCCGCTGACGGTGCACACGGCAGGCGTCGTGGAGGCGATGGTCACGGCCAGGCCCGACGTGGCGACGGCGGACAGGGCCGGCGGCGCGGTGCCGGTGGTCTGGGTGCCGGGCGCGGCGAAGGTGATGGTCTGCGGCGTGGGCGCCGGCGTGCTGGAGCCGCCGCCGCCGCAGGCGGTCAGCGTCAGCGCGGCCAGCAGCAGGCCCGCGCCGGCGAGCAGGGAGCCATTAGGTTTCGAGAGTTTCATGAAGGGCTTTCGTTGAAGGGCCAGGCCGGACGCGACAGGGCGCAGGGAAGCCGGGCCGCGGCCTGACGAGGCGCGGGCGACGTGGGGGGGCGGTTGAAGACGGCGGCCGGCTTGCAGGGCCGTGCGCGTGGCACCAGACGAAGGCTGCCGTGGAGGCGGTTGCCAGGTCACCAGGGGCGCCCGTCTGGTGGCGCCGGCTTTCGTTGGAGGTCTGGTGCAGCCGGAAGCGAGTCTGTGCTTGAAAGCGCTTTCACGCAACCTGGGGTTAACGCCGCCATGGCGTCGACGAGGTGGGCCGGCGGGCGCTTCGGCCGTGACACCCATGGCCACCGCCACCGCGAGGCGAGGCCCTGCATCGAACGCCATCCCGGCGCCAAATGAGGACCGGGGCGCAGCGCGCCCCGGTCGGGTGGTGGGCCGGACGCTGGCAGGCCAGCGTCGCTGCCGGGGTCAGGGCTTGAAGGTGATGCCGCCCGTGATCGCGACCGTCGTCGGGTAGACCCCGCCCGTGGCCACCGTGAGGTTGGCGCCGGTGGTCAGACCACCCACGGCAGGCAGCGCGGCCGTGCCGCCGGCACCCTGGAAGTCGACCGCCACGACCTTCGCGCTGGCCAGTGCCGCCGCCGGCGTGCTGATGCCGGTGTTGCAGCCCTGGATGACGGCGAACGCGCTCAAGGGCAGCGAGTAGGCCGAGGCCGCGCCGTTGTTGAGGATCTTCACCACCGACAGCAGCTTGATGTTGCAGGCCGCGGGCGATGCGGCGCTGCCGACGTTGTAATACTTGCCCAGGGTCAGGATGACACCGAAGTTGCTGGTGCCGCTGGAGGCCCATTCCGGGTTGTCGTTGAAGGTGAAATTGACCGTCGTCTGGCCGGCGACCTGCACGCCGCCGGTGGTGTCGCCGCTGGCGTTGATGGCGGTCACCCCGGGGGCCAGCACGCTGGCACCGGAGTACAGGCCCGTGGCCGGCGAAGGCGTCTGGTAGTAGGCGTAGAAGTAGCTGGTGGCGCCGCTGCCGCCGCTGCCGCTGCCGCACCAGGCCGGGTTCGAGCATGAGTAGCCGTCCAAGTTGCTGCCGCCGTAGCCGAAGTAGGCGCCCCCCTCATTGGTCAGGTTGGCAGCAGCGAAGCCCGACGAGAACGTCAGCGTGCTGCCGCCGCCGCCGCTCGCCGCCACGGTGAAGGTGTTGGTCACCGGTGTGGCAGCGGCGTAGGTGCTGTTGCCGGCCTGGCTGGCGGTGAGGCTGCAGCTGCCGGCGGCCACCAGCGTGAGCGTGCTGCCGCTGACCGTGCAGACCGAGGCCGTGGTCGAGGTGATGGTGACGGCCAGGCCCGAGGTCGACGTGGCGACCAGCGCCGGCGGTGCCGTGCCCAGGGTCTGGTTGCCCGGCGAGGCGAAGGTGATGGCCTGCGCCTGCAGCGCCGTGGAGACGCCGAAGGTGATGGGCCCGGTCAGCGCCACCGTCGTCGGGTAGACGCCGCCCGTGGCCACCGTGAGATTGGCGCCGGTCGTCAGGCCGCCCACCGCGGGCAGGGCTGCCGTGCCGCCGTCACCCTGGAAGTCCACCGCTACCACCTTGGCGCTGGCCAGTGCCGCGGCCGGCGTGCTGATGCCGGTGTTGCAGCCCTGGATCACCGCGAACGAGCTGAGCGGGAGGGAATAGGCCGCCGCCGCGCCACCGTTCAGCGGCGCCACCACGGCCAGCAGCTTGATATTGCAGGCGGCCGGGGACGCGGCGCTGCCGACGTTGTAATACTTGCCCAGGGTCAGCAGGACGCCGAAGTTGGCGGTGCCGCTGGAGGCCCATTCCGGGTTTTCGTTGAAGGTGAAGTTCAGCGTCGTCTGGCCGGCGATCTGCAGGCCGCCGGCGGTGTCACCCGTGCCGTTGAGGGCCTTCACGCCGGGTGCGTAGACGGTGGCGCCGGAGTACAGGCCGGTGGCCGGTGACGGCGTCTGGTAGTAGGCGTAGAAGTAGCTCGTGGCACCGCTGCCGCCGCTGCCGCTGCCGCACCAGGCCGGGTTCGAGCACGAGTAGCCGTCCAGGTTGCTGCCGCCGTAGCCCAGGTAGGCGCCGCCTTCGTTGGTCAGGTTGCCTGCGGCGAAGCCCGACGAGAAGGTGAGCGCCGTGACGGTGGCGCTGGAGACGGTGAAGCTCACCGTCTGCTGCGCCGCGGCGGCGTAGGTGGCGTTGCCGGCCTGGTTGGCCGCCAGCGTGCAGGTGCCGGCCGAGACCAGCGTCAGCGTCGTGCCGCTGACCGTGCACACCGACGCCGTCTGCGAGGTGATGGCCACGGCCAGACCCGAGGTGGCCGTGGCCACGAGCGCCGGCGGCGCGGTGCCCAGCGTCTGGTTGCCGGGCGAGGTGAAGGCGATGGTCTGCGTCTGCAGCGCCGGTGCCACGGTGAGGCTGACGACGACGTCGGTCGCCGCGGCGTAGGTGGTGTTGCCGGACTGGCTGGCGTCGAGCGTGCAGGTGCCGGCGGCGACCAGGGTCAGCGTGGTGCCGCTGACGGTGCAGACCGAGGTCGTCTTCGAGGTGATGGTGACCGCCAGGCCCGAACTCGCCGTGGCCGACAGCGCCGGTGGCGCCACGCCCAGGGTCTGGTTGCCCGGGCCGGCAAACGTGATCGTCTGCGCGCTCAGCGTCGGCAATGCCGATGCCGGGGCACTGGCGTCACCGCCGCCGCAGGCAGCCAGCACCAGGCCGGCGGCCAGCATGCTTGCCGCCAGCTTGATGGAAATCCAAGGTTGTCTCATGGCCTGTTTTCCTGGTTTGAAGGAGATTGCGTGTCGACCGACGGGGAAGAGTTGCCGCGACCCGCAGCCGACAAGCCGGGACGCGAACTTCGATGCGAGCCGGATGGCCGCCGCTGTATGAAAGCGCTTTCACGCAAGCATAGGCAGGACCGTGGCAATTGGCAATGCACGGCGCTCAAGACTTACCCTTACTCGGCGCGGAGGCTGGCCGCGAGGGCGCCGCCATCACGGAACGCGGGCCAGCGACGACGGCGCGACTTCGAGCACCTTGCCATCACTGAAGCGCACCGTGGCAGGTGCCTTGCCGGCGTTGAACGCCAGGTAGGTGCGCTGACCGTCGGCGCGCCGGAACACGCTGAACAGCGGCGTGTCGGCCGTGACGCCGAAGTCCGGCGTGCCCATCGCCTGCAGGCTCAGCAGCCAGTGCAGCGCATGGGTGCGGGTATCGCCGACCTCGACCGCGCCCCACCGGTCCCAGCGCGCGAGCCCTTCGGCCGGGTTGTCCAGCGCCGCGTACTTGGCGAAGATGTCCTGCCAAATGTCCGCGGGCGGCGGGTTGCTCGGCCGCGTGCCGTACTTCGCGTAGATGTCCATCTCGGTCTTCAGCGCCGCCAGGTTGCGCTTGACGTAGGCGGGGTCGCGCCCGAGGTAGAGCGAAGCGGTCGTGACCGGCAGCAGGTTGATGCCCTTGATCTGCCGCGGCTCGTCGGTCCACCAGGTGTTGTGCTTGTAGGCGCCGCCGAAGACCTGGCTGACCTCGACGTTCTTGTACTCGGGCGCGAAGACCAGGTGATGGAGGTCGAAGACGTAGTGCTGCACGCCCTGGATCTCGGTCGTGTACAGGTAGGCGCCGAGATCGCGCAGCGCGGTGTTGCCGGTGGCCTCGGCCCACAGGATCAGGCCGGCCCAGGCGTTGACGGCCTCGGACGACGATTCCTGGTTGTTGCCCAGCTTGCCGTAGTCGCCCACGCCGCCGACGCCTGTGGCCCAGGAATGGCCCTCGTAGGGGTCGAAGTTGCGCAGGAAGGGGAAGTCGGCGCGGCCGCGCTCCGCGGTGGCGATGTCGGCGACGAGCAGGTCGACCATGCCGCCCCACTTGTCCTTGGCCGCCCAGGCCGGGTCGCGCAGCGCGATCTCGGCCGCGGTGCGGATCCAGTAGCCGTACCAGAAGTGGTGGTCGTTGATCTGCTCGACGCTGAAGAACTCGCTCGGGTAGGCAGCCAGCGCGCCCAGCGACTTGTCGAGCGCGAAGTAGGTGCGGCCGCTCTCGCCCGAGAACCACGACTCCATCCGTTCCTTGAGCTTCTTCAGCAGGTCGTCGCGGGTGCCGAGGTCGCCTTGCTGCTCGGCCACGGCCATCAGCGCGCTGATGCGCTGCAGGCCCTTGCCCTGCCAGTAGCCGCTCTCGCCACCCTCGCGCATCATGCGGTTCGCGTTGCGCGCGTCCTTGCCCATCAGCTCCTTGAGCAGGTCGATCTGCGGCGACGACGCCGCGACGCCGGGCCAGTAGGGCACGAAGCCGTTGTAGGCGTAGCGGGTGCTGAACGACGCCGCCACCAGCAGCTTGATCGGGCCGCGCACGGTGTCGAAGGCGGGGCCGAGCCTGTCCTGCACCGCAGCGTTATCGAACCACTGGTGCGGGTACAGGCCCAGCAACGGGGTCTGCTCCGGGCCTTCCACCGTGCGCGTGGTGGCGGTGAAGATGGTCTCGACCGCGCTCGTCGCGCGGTCGTAGCGCCAGTCGACCCGCGTGCCTTCGATGAAGGCGTAGGCGTGGGCGGCGAACAGCGTCAGTGTCTCGGGCCTGTCATCGGGCAGCGCCGAAGCGGACAGGTAGCCGCTGCCGGCGGGCAGGTGGGCGATCCACTCGGTCGCCGACACCTGGTCCCAGCGCACGCCGGTCGGCCCGAACAAGGCGTAGCGCCGCCCCCCCACCTGCAAGGCCAGGACGCGCGCGTCGGCCGCGCCGGGCAGCGGCACCCCGGCGACCGGCAAGCGCAGGCGCAGGTCGCCGCGCGAGACGCGGACGAAGGCGTAGGGGCTGCCGTGGGCGATGGTGGCGCGGAAGTCGTCCGCGCCGCGGGCCATCGAGATGTCGACCGACCAGTCGCCGGCGCCGGCCAGCTTCGCCGGGCCGGCCTCGAAGGCGACCGGCGAAATCACGATCGGCGCCTTGTGGGGGTAGTAGATCTCGACGTCGCGGCGTTCCGTCGGTACGACCTCCTTGACGGGCAGCGCGATTTCCAGCCCTGCAAGGGTGGCCTTGAAACTCAGCGGCTGGGCGTAGATGACCTCGGGCTGGGCGTCGAAGACGAGCTTGGAGTACCACTGGCTGGTGGGCGCCGCCCGCTTCTGCATGGCCTCGGTGCGCTGCGACGCCGCAGGCATGCTGGGGTCGGCGCCCTTGGGAGCGAGGAAGTAGGTGGCAGCGCCGAGCTTGACCGGCTGCGCAGCCGCGCCGAGGACACAGCCGAAGCCGACCCACACGGCCAGGCCACAGCGATACAGAGGCTTCATGCGGTTCCTTCGCGTCCGGACTCGGACCTGCGCAGCGTACTGAAAGCGCTTTCAAACATCAACCCGGAGGTTTACCCGGAGGGCTCGCCACGTTGCCCTCTGCAGTGGCCGGGTGGCAGCCCCTGCCCCAGCCTGCACCACCCTGCCCCGCAGCGGCGCCGCACCACGCCACACGGGAAAACACCATGTTGCCCAGGATTGACCGTCGGAGGTCGCGGTCCTATCCTGTGAAAGCGCTTTCAGCATGCCACCGCGAGCTCTTCCATGCAGCA
>CAIWPS010000176.1 GCA_903914615.1 uncultured beta proteobacterium
ACACGTTGTTCCGCGTCGAGACCGAAAGGCACGTCAAGATGACGAACCAAGAGCTTCGGGACCCCGCAGCGGCCCGGACCGGCGGCGCGGGCCGCTGATCGCACCATGCGTTACACGGAAGCGAAGGACCGCAGCGCCGAATTGCTGCGCCTGGCCCTGGGCCGCATGGGGGCGCAGGCGGCAGCGCTGAACCCGCACACCTACGCCGTCTGGTACGAGGTGGTGGCGGGCATCAACCCGCCCTTGCAGCAGGCCGTGGCGGCCCTGGTGGATGCCGGCAGTGCGGTCGACGACGAGGCCGTGCAGCGGCTGCTGAAGGCGCATGTCACGCCGCCCGACGACGAGATGCTGGAACGCGTGGGCCACCAGATGCAGGGCCTGATGGCCGGCCTGGCGCAGACGGCGACGCAGACCGGCGACCGAGCGGGCGCCTTCGGCGTCCAGCTGGGCGACCTGGCCGCTGCGCTGAAGGCGCAGGACACGTCGCAGCTCTCGCCGCGGCTGGTCGAGTTGCTGGAAGGCGCCGCCGCGATGCGTGACGCGGTGTCGGCGCTGCAGGGCCGGCTGCGCGCCGACCAGCAGGAGATCGAAAGGCTGCGCGGCGACCTCGAGCGCGCGCGCGGCGAAGCGCTGCTGGACCCGCTGACCGGCATCCTCAACCGCAAGGGCTTCGACCGCCTGCTGCAGGGCCTGCTGGCAGACCCGCACGACGCCGGGCGCAGCCACGGTCTGGTGATGCTCGACATCGACCATTTCAAGAAGGTCAACGACACCCACGGCCACCTCGTCGGCGACCGTGTCATCCAGGCCGTGGGGCAGGTGCTGCGGACCTCGCTGCGCTCCGCCGCGCACGCCGCGGCGCGCTACGGCGGCGAGGAGTTCGCATTGCTGCTGCCCGACACCGCGCCCGAAGACTGCCTGGCGCTGGCCGAGGAGGTGCGCCAGCGCACCCGAGCCATGCGCATCCGCAGCCGCCATACCCACGAGGTCGTGCTGACGGTGTCGGTCTCGGGCGGGGTCACGACGCTGCGCCCCGGGGACGATGCGCCGACGCTGCTGGCGCGCGTCGATGCGGCGCTGTACGCGTCCAAGCACGGTGGCCGCGACCGCTTGACGCGGGCCTGAGGCCCGGGCGGGGTCCGCGCTCAGCGACGGGTCAGAAGCTGGCCCACTCGTCGTCGGTGCCGGTCTTGCGGGGTGTTTCGGCTGGCGCTGCCGCGGCACTGAAGTTCGGCCGCACGACGTTCCTGGCCCGCTGCGGGCCGCGTCGCGCCACTGGCGCGGCGTGGGGCGCTGCTGCAGGCGCGGCGGCGTGGGCCGACGGTGCGCCGGCGTCCAGCCGGAACACCGCCACCGCCTGCACCAGCGCCTGCGCCTGCTGCTTCAGGCTCTCGGCGGCGGCGGCGCTCTGCTCCACCAGCGCCGCGTTCTGCTGCGTCGCCTGGTCCATCTGCACGATGGCCTCGCCCACCTGCGCCACGCCGGCGCTCTGCTCGCGGCTGGCGGCGCTGATTTCGCCCATGATGTCGGTGACGCGGCGGATCGCCGCCACGACTTCGGTCATGGTGACGCCGGCCTGGTCGACGAGCGTGCTGCCCTGCTCGACGCGTTCGACGCTGGCCGTGATCAGGCTCTTGATCTCGCGCGCCGCCTCGGCGCTGCGCTGCGCCAGGCTGCGCACTTCGCTGGCCACGACGGCGAAGCCGCGTCCCTGCTCGCCGGCCCGCGCTGCCTCGACCGCGGCATTCAGCGCCAGGATGTTGGTCTGGAAGGCGATGCCGTCGATGACGCCGATGATGTCGGCGATGCGGCGCGAACTGTCGTTGATGCCCTTCATGGTCTGCACGACCTGGGCCACCACCTCGCCGCCCTTGACCGCCACCGTGCTGGCGCCCTGGGCCAGCTGGTCGGCCTGGCGCGCGTTGTCTGCGTTGTGCTTGACCGCCGAGCCCAGCTCTTCCATCGAGGCCGC
>CAIWPS010000177.1 GCA_903914615.1 uncultured beta proteobacterium
CCAGCAGCGCCTGGTTGGCGGCGCGCGTCGCGGCCGTGGCCTCCTTCGGGGCGGGGGCCTGCGCCGAAGCGCCGGCGGACAGGACTGCCAAAAGCAGGGCCAGCAGGGGCCCGCACGATCCAGGGTTCATGTCTGTCTCCGGTGCGCCGGTCAAAGCCGGCGAGGTGTTGTGAATGAAAGAGTCATACGTTGAAGGCCTAGCCAGCTACGGCGGCCCCGAGTCATGCGTGCACGCCCGAGAGGGTGTGAGCGAAGCGTTGACAGGGGTACGCGCGGGCCGGGTATCGAGCCGCGTAATACATGCCCCGCGGCGAGAGCTGCGGGTGGTCCGGGGTGCCGAGGTTGTCGGAGAAAGCCGAAGGCCACACCGTGTCTGCCGCATTGGCAAGGCAGGCGCGGACCCCGCGCGGTCAGAGACCCCGCGCACGCGCGGAAACACCTTGCACGGAAACCGGGAGATCCCGCGTCCTTCTGTATCGCGCTGGGAAGCGCTTGGTGCAGAGCGCATCGTGAAGCCCAAGGGCGTACGACGATGAGCCACAGGCGCGGGAAGTCGGACTGCTGCGTAGTACCGAAGAAGCTGCCGAACAAGGCCGCGGGGCAAGCCCCTGCGGCGGCGGAGGCGGTGGAGGGAAGGCGGCAGGCCAAGGGGAATGCCATCGCGGCGCGCATGTCCCGCAGATCGGAGCGGGTCTATGACATGGGAACTGCGCTCGATGGCATACGACAGACGGCAAAGGGCCTTCGTGGTGCGAGGTTCCCGAACCTGCTGCATCACATCTACGCGGTTGAACGCCTGCGGGCGGCGTACCTCGCGGTCAAACGCGACGCCGCCGCCGGGGTGGACGGCCAGACCTGGCAGACGTACGGGCAGGACCTGGAGGGCAACCTCCTGGACCTGTCCGAGCGGCTGGCCCGAGGGGGCTACCGGCCCCAGCCTGTGAAGAGGGTGTACGTCGACAAGGCCGACGGGAGTAAGCGCCCCTTGGGCGTGCCCGCGCTGGAGGACAAGATCGTTCAGCGCGCATCGGTCCAAGTCCTCAACGCCATCTATGAGCAGGACTTCCTCGGGTTCAGCTACGGCTTCAGGCCCGGCAAGAGCGCGCACAACGCGCTGGACGCCGTGGCGGTAGGCGTGGGGAGCAAGCGCGTGAACTGGATACTCGATGCCGACATCAGCAAGTTCTTCGACACGATCGAACACGACTGGCTGGTGAAGTTCATCGAACACCGCGTGGCCGATGCGCGCGTGGTGCGGCTGATCAAGAAATGGCTGCACGCGGGCGTTCTGGAAGAGGGCAGGCTGACGCAAAGTGAACTGGGTACGGTGCAAGGCGGCAGCATCAGTCCGCTGCTGGCCAACATCTACCTGCACTACGCGTTCGACCTGTGGGTTGAGCAATGGCGGGGGCGCCATGCCCGGGGCGACGTGATCGCGGTGAGGTATGCCGACGATTGGGTTGCCGGGTTCCAGTTCCGCGACGACGCCGAGCGCTTCCAGCGCGCGGTGCAAGAACGGCTGGGCCAGTTCGGGCTGAAGCTGCACCCCGACAAGACGCGGCTGATCGAGTTCGGGCGCTTCGCCCGTGAAAACCGACGCCGCAAGGGACAAGGCAAACCGCAGACCTTCGACTTCCTCGGGTTCACGCATTGCTGCGGGACGACGAGGAATGGTCACTTCATGGTCCTGCGGCTGACGAGTGCCAAACGCCTGCGAGCCAAACTGCAGGCGGTCAAACTCGAACTCAGACGGCGCATGCACCACCCCATCCCCGAGCAGGGCCAGTACCTGCGCGCGGTGGTGGCTGGGCATGGCCGGTACTTCGGCGTGCCGTGCAACGGCGCGCGGCTGAGGACATTCCGTCACCAGATCGCTGGGTTGTGGCACCGCACGCTGTGCCGCCGCAGCCAGAGCCGCGGCCTGAGCTGGCGTCGAATGTATCGATTGATGGCGTATTGGCTGCCGACCCCGAGCATCTGCCACCCGTACCCGAACCAGCGTCTGATCGTCACCACCCAAGGCAAGAGCCGTGTGCGGTAGCTCCGCATGCACGGATCTGTGGAGGGGGTGCTGGGTGACTGGCATTCCTACTCTGACTGTTGTATTGAATCGCCTACGACGGTGCGCAGTGTAGGCACCAGCGCCGCCGCGCAGGGACAGAACCGGGATCAGCGCGCCAGGGCGCGCGCCGCCGCCAGGGCCGGCACCAGCCGGTCGCGCCACAGGCGGTAGCCAGCC
>CAIWPS010000178.1 GCA_903914615.1 uncultured beta proteobacterium
TAGGGGGTGCGACAGCGGTTCCCGGCCCGTGCTTGACCCAGCGCAAGGGCGGAGGGCTGCCCCAATGTGAACAGTTGCTGAATCGGCACACCACCTACATAAGGGATGCACCACGTGATGGCATCGGTGCCACTGGTCTTAAACTTCAGTTGAGTCAACGCCGAGGCGTGCTGGATCGGCACCATATAACGGCAGAGTTAGACTATTCGCGAGCCGACAATAAATCATTCACGACCTAATTCAGAACGTCCCGAGACAGCCCCGCTTGCCCTGGCCGCGCCTGAAGAAATCCAGTCCCGCTTCTTCCAGCGAAGAGCTTTCAGTTCGGCCTACTTCGTCGGCCCTGCAAAACCCGTTTCAGCCCAGGCCGCCTGACAGGCAGGTTGGGAGCGACGGCAGCGGTGGGACAAGGCTGGCGCGTACCGCAATCCTGATCAAGCTGAGAATGTGGCGCAAGTCGACGAATGCGTCCATTGCGCTGTTCAGCCCGTACAGCGGCGGTTTTGAGAGGGCCAAAAAAGCCGCCTTCGCAGCCTTGGCGGCTTGCGCCACGATGGCTCGCATCAACCAGCGGATGTTGTATCCGGCCGCGCAGCTGATGGCGTGCAGTGCATCGCCCACAGCACCCTTCAACCAGCAGCGGTCCATGCGGTGGTCGCTCTTGGTGTGACCGATCATCGGCTCGATGGCCTGCCTGCGTTTGAGCCAGCGCCGCTGCAGCGCGGTCAGCTTCTTGTACTTGCCCCGGTGGATGATCTCCACGCCCGGGTTGTCGGCGTCCACGCCCCTGTAGCCCAGGTCCACGATGGCCTGCTTGGGCTGGCGTCCGAGGTCTTGCAGCAGGTTGGTCGTTTGCTCCAGTTGCTGGGCCAGCGTGTGGCCGTCGAACGGGTTGCCGGGGAAGGCCCGGGCGCCCACCATCAGACCTTGCTTGTGGGTGACGGCCAGGCTGACCTTCACACCGAATTCGTAAGGCTTGCGGGCCTTGCCTTTGCCGATGCACTCGACCTCGGGCGCGTGCAGCGCGTAGAGCTTGTTCTTGTCGTGGCGCTGCTGGGTGCGGATGCGCTCGGCACGTTCAAGCAGGGTCCTCAGTGCGCCTAGCGCCGTCGCACCAGTGGGCTCCTTGTCCGGCGCACCGCCGGCGGCAATGGCCTGATCTTGTGCGTCGAGCTTGCGCTGCACCTCGCGCATCACGACGCCAAGGATCGTGCGCTGGCGCTTGACGACCTTCTTCAAGCGCTTGAATTGCTTGGCATGGGCGTAGCCGCCGGCCTTGCGTCGCAGTTCCTTGCCCTCGGCCGCGAAGGTCTGCTTCAAGGCGATGCCGGTGGCCTTGGCGGCCTTGACCACCTTGTGGCGCGCGATCTCCAGCAGGCGGCTGTCCACCGGGTGCGCGATGGCCTTCTCCTGCACCGTGGAGTCCACGATCACGCGTTCCAACTCCGCAGGCTTGATGGCCTTGATCTCCACGGCCGTCTGGATCGTGTACTTCAGCAATTGCTCCAGACCTTCCTCGCCGATGGCCGTGCGGAAGCGGCCGATCTGCGTGGCGTCGCACGGCAGGCGAGGCTCGTAATACTCCATGCCGCTGAAGAACTGCCAGACCACGTTCTCGCTCCAGCGAGCCA
>CAIWPS010000179.1 GCA_903914615.1 uncultured beta proteobacterium
AGTCCTCGATCAGCCGGTCAGGGTAGATCGCCAGCCGGTGATGCTGGGCGACGGCGGCCAGGCACTGGATGGTGGAATGGGGGAACGGCGCGGGCATGCTGGACAGGGTGACGGGACGACACCGATTCGAGCACCGGACGCCTGGGGGCGATCGCGGGAAGTGCGTCTGCTTCGGGGCCCAACTCGTCGCGCTCCCGCCGGCACGACGGGCAACGCAGCAGAAACGGTCCGAATCAACTTACGTCCAACAGCCGCAAGGTGTGCGCATCCTGCGAGCGGCCGGCACTGTGGACGATGCGCGCGGGGTCATCGATGGCAAGCATCAGATCCAGGCCTGGCGGCGCCGACCCGGCAAGTTCGCCGGCGTAGGTAATGGTGGAACGGGGCTGGCCGCTCAGCATGGGACCGTTGCAAAGCGAAAGGAACTCCCAGGACGCGGCGCGCGAGGCTGCCGCCCATCGGTCCTCGTCTTGCACTTCCGGCTCGTCGACCGCACGGCACATCACCGACATGTAGCCGCTGTTCACGCCGGGCGCGAAGTTCGCAGGGTTGACCTCGGAATGCGGGCTGTACAGGCAGTCGATCGGCACAAGCTTGAAATAGCGGATCAGGTACTCAAGCATGGGCACCGAGTGGTACCAGAACGTGTTGGTCTCGGTCTGCAGGTGGCCGCGGGCATTGAACTCCAAGGTGTGGCCACTGCGGTTCATGACGTTGGTCGACACGATCATCAGGCCGTTCTTCTTCAGCAGCGGGCGGATGCCTGCAAGCACGTGCATCGGCGAGAACACGTGATAGAGCACACCTGACAAGTTGATGAGATCAAAACCGCCTTCCTCCTTGAGCTTCGTGCTCAGGTCGTACAGAAGGCCGATCTGCCGGAAGTCGAAATCGACGCCGTAGATCCCCTTGACGACTTGCATCTTCTTCTCGCAGTGCGGCAGTGCATCGCTGGCGACGACACGGCGGGCGCCCTGGCGCGCCATCAGCGTCGGGATCAGGCCTTCCATGCTGCCGATGTCGAGGCAATCCATGCCACGCAGACTGGCGTTGCGCAGCAGCATTCGCGGCATCATGGGCACGCGCGGCAGGTGCGTGCCCTTGGTGATGAGACCGGGCGCGAGCTCGATGTTGTAGTACCACCATTCGTTGGCGATCGAAGTGATGAGGTCGTCGTGCATGGCGGCTCCTTTGAAGTGGACCTGGGTGGCGAATGTCAGGGGATCAAGGGTGACAGCGGCGATGCGTCCGGGTGCGGTCCGAGGCCGCTCAGGCCGCCACGACAGATGCAGCGGCGCCGACCTCGCCGACGATGCGCGCCGGGTTGCCGGCGATGATCGACATCGGCGGCGCGACGAACGAAGGCGGCACGACGCAGCCGGCGGCAATGACGCAGCCGCGCCCGATGTGGCAGCCCTTGAGCAGCGTGACGCGGCTGCCGATGAAGACGTCGTCTTCGACGCGCACCGGTTGCGGGGACTTGTCCGGCAGATGGCGCGCGCCCAGGGTCAGCTGGTGGAAATTGGAATCGACGACCTGGAACTCCGAGCCGATCAGGCAACGTCGACCGATGCGGATGCCGGCCCCCTCGGAGACGATCATGGCGCGGTTGTTGATCGTCGTGCCGTCGTCGATCTGGATCAGCGACTGCGGCATGCGGGCCTCGACGTAGCTGCAGGCGTAACTGTCTGGCGAGCGCGGCACGCCGAAGACCACCGTCGGCGCCAGGCGGATGCGGCCCGGGCCCTTGAACACCGTAGGCGTCAGAAGGTTGACAACACGTGGCGCCTGGGGCTGGGCCGAGACGTCGACCTCCACGCACTGCCGGTCGGAGACATGGAAGTGGTAATGGATCAGCAGCGCCCGCACCCACGACTCGAGCTCCGCCGGCCGGCCCTTGGAGATTAGGCTGCGGTAGCGATCGAGTCTGGGCATGCTGCGGTGCTCACATTTCGTGGTCGCGCAGGAACGCGTGCCACGTGTCGACGAAGCGATCCTCGGCCGCGGGCAGCCCCTGTGCGAGCTCGGGCAGCAGGGCACAGAACGCCGACATCTCGGGGTCGGCGCCGTAGCGCACACTCAATGCGGGCTGAAGCAGTTCGCAGCACTGGCGCAGTAGGCCGTCGGCCAGCCGGCCGCTGCGGCGCCCGCCGACCGCCAATGCCACGTAGCCCAGGTGGGCGCCCTTCATGATCGGGCTGTTCAGCTTCGATGAGTTCTGCCCCGGGCTGATGCGAAAGCTGCCCAGGTGGTCCTGGATATGACAGATCGGTCTCCGCATCGCAGCTGCCACGAACGCGCCCAGGTCCCACAGACCTGCATAGGACACGCCGCCCATCCGCGGTTCCAGAAGCAGGTCAACGCAGTCGGCGCGGAAGACGGCGTTAGAGAACTCGCCCAGCCAGTTGTGGCACCGCGCCACCGCGGTCAGGAAGATGACGTCGTCGGCGAGCGACGCCATGCGGCGCGGGCTGTCGGCAAGAGCCGCTGGCAGGGTCTGGCTGCTCGTCGGTTGTCCCGATTCGCTGGCCGACCAGCGCCGGCTCACGCTGCACGAGAAGTGGCCGGACGCATGGGCACGCCGATGGCGTTCGTAGAAGTCGGGGTAGATCAGGTCGTCGTCGAGCATCACGTGCACGTAGTCCGAGCGACCCGCCCACAGCTTCACCAAGTGCTTGAAGTTCTCGTAAGCACCCCGGCGCGGACCCTCCGCGTACTCAATGGGCAGCCCCGCCGTCAGTGGCAGGTAGGGCGTCGACTGCATCAATTCGCGGAAGGTGCCGTGGGGACTGTCGTCGGAGACGATGATCAGATCCGGTCGGACCGTCTGGCAGCGCAGCGCATTCAGCAGCTCGACCATGTACTGCGTCTTGTAGGCCGGGACCAGGGTCGCGAATTGCACCTTCGCCTCCTCAGGCAAGCTCGGCAACGGCGCGACGCACGGCGGCGATTACCTGATCGGTCGTGTCCGGAGTCTGCGTCGGGCCGATGGGCAGACTCAGCACCTGGGCGTGCAGCGCCTCGGAGATCGGCAGGCTGCCGGGCGGCCACTGCAACGAGGCGTACGCGGGCTGCAGATGGGGCGCGATCGGATAGTGGACCATCGTGCCCACGCCAAGACTGCCCAGGCGACGCGCCAGGGCGTCACGCTGCGGGTGGCGCACGACAAACAAGTGCCAGACCGGATCGGCGTGCGCCGCAACTTGCGGCAGCACGAGCGGGAGGTCGGCGAAGGCCGACAGGTAGCGCCGCGCGATGCTGGCGCGGTGGCGGTTGCCCACATCCAGGCGCGGCAGCTTGGCGCGCAGAAAAGCCGCCTGCAGCTCATCCAACCGCGAATTCCAGCCTTTCACCGCGTTGTGGTACTTCACCGAGGAACCGTAGTTGCGCAACTCGCGCAGGCGCCTCGCCAGACCTGCATCGCTCGTCGTCACGGCGCCGCCGTCGCCCAGCGCTCCCAGGTTCTTGCCGGGGTAGAAGCTCCAGGCCACGGCATCGCCGTGCCGGCCCAGGCGCTGGCCACGGTAACGCGCACCATGAGCCTGGGCGCCATCCTCGATGACGCGCAGGTCATGCGACCGGGCAAGCTCCAACAGCGGGTCGAGATCGGCAGCCTGCCCGTAGAGGTGAACCGGCATGATCACCCGCGTTCGTGGCGTGATGGCCGCTGCGACTCGGGCGGGGTCGATGTTGTAGGTGTGGGGGTCGGGCTCCACAGGCACCGGCGTGGCGCCTACGTGGCTGACGGCCAGCCAGGTCGCAATGTAGGTGTTGGACGGCACGATGACCTCGTCGCCGGGTCCGACGTCAAGCGCTCGCAGCGCCAGAGTCAGCGCATCCAACCCGTTGGCCACACCGACGCAATGCGCCGCTCCGCAGTACTCGGCAAATTCCGACTCGAACCCACCGACCTCGCCGCCGAGCACGTACGAGCCCGAATTCAGCACCCGCTCAAAGGCTGCGAGCATTTCATCCCGGCATTCCAGCTGTATCGACCTCAGGTCCAGGAAGGGGATGGCGGGCTGGATAGCCGCAGAGGTAGCGGCAGCGCTTGCGGCTGCCACGGCGCTTGGCGCTGCTGCAGCCGGCGGCGCCACACGCGCGTAGTCGCCCCTGACGACGACGTGCGCGGGCACGTCCTTGGTCACCACGGCACCGGCGCCGACCAGCGCACCTTCGCCTATCGTGATGCCGGGCAGAATCACCGCCCCCGCACCGATCGACGCTCCGCGCCGCACCACGGTGCGGGCGAACTCGCGCGGGCGCCGCCCTGAGCGGGGGTACTTGTCGTTCGAAAATGTCACATTCGGACCGACGAAGACGTCATCCTCCAGCGTCAGGCCGTCCCAGAGGTAGTTGCCGCACTTGATGGTCACGTTGTGCCCGAGCACGACATCGTTCTCGATCAGGCAATGGCTGTTGACGTTGCAGTTGCGACCCATGACGGCGCCCGGCAGCACCACCGTGAACTGCCATATCCTCGTCCCGCTGCCTATGCGCGTGCACTGGCAATCGGCCAGCGGATGCACGAAGTAGCCTGGGTTGCCCTGTGCCTCGGGCAGGGCGGCGGTCAAACGTTCTTCGACCATGGCATTTGGTGTCGATGTCATCTGGAGTGCGGCGAGGCGCCGTGTCATGCAGCGGCGGTGTGCGCGATGAATTCCGCGTAGTCGCGGATGTAGTCGCTGCCGTCGTAGTAGTCGGATGCGAAGACCAGCAGCATGGCATCTGCCGAATACTTGTACTGGATGCCCCAGGTCTTGGGCGGCAGGTAAAGGCCGCGATCGGGCGCGTCGAGTGTGACCTCGACTTTGTGTGCGCCATCGTCGGCCACCACCGAGCAGCTGCCGCGTACGCAGATCAGGAACTGGTGGCACAGGTGATGGGCGTGTTCGCCACGGATCTCGCGACTGGGCACGCCGAAGACGATGAAGTAGCGCTTGGGCGTGAAAGGAATCTGGCGTTCGAATTCGCCGACGGTGAGGCTGCCTCGCAGGTCCGGGATGACAGGAAAGTGGTGCACCGTGACGCCCCTGACCGGCGTCGCCTCGGCGGCGGCCCGCTGTCGCATCGGAGGGGCTGCGACGGTGCCGGCCGGGCCCTGCGCGGTGTCCACATAGCCAACGATCTGGGCCGGGTTGCCCTCGACGATGGCTCCCGGCGGTACGGACCGCGCCACCGCCGAACCGGGCCGCACGACGGCCTTGGCGCCTATCACCACCCCAGCGCCGATGACGGCATGGGCGCCTACCCAGGCACCGCGCCTGACCACGGCCGCCCCCGGCTCGCCTTGCGGCGAACGGGCGAAGGCCACGTGCGAGCCCAGGTGCACGCCGTCTTCGATCGTGGTGCCAGCGCAAATGTGCGTGCCGCTTTCGATCACGCAGTCGTCTCCGACCACGGCAAGCGCCTCAATGGACACCAGCGGGCCGATGATGGTTCTGGTGCCCACCTCTGCGCCGGCTTCGATGACGCTGTGGCACCCGACGGGCGCAGCCCGCGACGCCGCGACGGCCTGGCCGAGCCTGGACTGTTCGTCTTTTGTGATGAGTGACATGCGGGGGCACCGTCCGTGTTCGTTGTGATGTCGTCGGTCACGCGGCACCGCGACGCGACAGGCACGCAGCATGGCGCGACCTGCCGCTGAGTAAGCCACGGCGGGCGAGCCGGGCATCGCAGGAAAGCCGGCGCAATTGCCGGCCATTTCTCGGCTGCGTCGGCCGGCCCTGCGCGCAGCGCCACGACGTGGCGCAATCAGACCCCGAATGGGTGCGCAATTCCGCCGATGCTCCGCAGCGCGCGCGATACACACTGGCACCGGGTCAATTCGCCGCCCGTTGCCGAACAGTCGCCAGGGTCGATATGGGTAAAAGAGGAGTTGTCGCTGGCATGTACCGGCAGTGCGCGCCAATCCTGGTGAGCCTGCTGGCGGCCTGCTCAAGCCCGGGGGGTGCGCCCAGCCCGAACGGACAAGTGCCCGCGGCATGGCCGGCCATTGCGGGCGCAGACACTGGCGGCCACGAGGCCCGTCATGTCCGCTGGCAGACCTACTTCACCGACCCGCGTCTGCGCGCCTACATCGCGCTGGCGCTGCAGAACAACCGCGACCTGCGCGTTGCTGCCGCCAAGGTCGAGCAGGAGCGTGCGCATGCCCGCGCCGCCGGGGCCGACCGCCTGCCGACGCTGAACCTGCAGGGCATGCAGACGCGCGCCTACACGCCCTCGGACCTGGCCACCGGTGCATCCAGCCAGCGCTACGACCTGCAGCTGACGTCGATGTCCTACGAGATCGACTTCTGGGGCCGCGTGGCCTCGTTGTCGGAATCGGCGCGCGCCACCTTCCTGGCGACCGAGGAGGCCCGGCGCGAGGTCCTGCTGTCGCTGATCGCCAACGTGGCGAGCGCGTATTTCGCGCTGCTGGAAAAGGACGAACTCGTCGACCTCGCACAGGCCGCCCTTGAATTGCGCGGGCAGTCGCTGGCCATCGTGAAGCAGGGGCGCGCGCTGGGCGGCGCCGACGAAGACGAGCTGCAGCAGGCGCTGGCGTCGCTGGAGGCGGCGCGGTCTTCGCTGGCGCAGGCCGAACATCAGCGCGCCGTCGCCGTCAACCAGCTGAACTTCCTGGCCGGGCGCGTCGCCGACGACCTGCCCCGCGGCCGCGCCCTGTCGGACCAGGAGCCCGGTGTCGCGCTGGCGCCCGGCCTGCCCAGCGAGGTGCTGCTGCATCGGCCCGACATCATGGCCGCCGAGCAGCGCCTGCGGGCGGCCCATGCCGACATCGAGGCCGCGCGCGCCGCCTTCCTGCCCAAGGTCCTGCTCACCGCGGCGCTGGGCCTGGCCAGCCCGACGCTGGCCAGCCTGTTCAGCGGCGGCGCGTGGTCCTACCAGCCGGTGCTCTCGCTGCCGCTGTTCGACGGCGGCCGCACGGCGGCCAATGCCGACCTGGCCCAGGCGCGGCAGGTGATGGCGGTGGCCGAATACGAGAAGGCGCTGCAACAGGCGTTCCGCGAGGTTGCCGACCAGCTGTCGGCCCGCCGGTCGCTGAAGGTGCAGCTCGACGCCGCGCTGGCGTCGCAGAACGCCCAGGCGATGCGGCTGAAGATGGCGCGCGGGCGTTGCGAGGCCGGGCTGGCCAGCTACCGCGAGGTGCTCGAGGTGCAGCGCGGGCTGATCGCCGCGCGCCAGACCACGATCGAACTGCGCCGCGCGCAGCAGGAGGCTGCAGCCGGCCTGTACAAGGCCCTCGGCGGCGGCGCCGACGGCGACGCGGAGCCGGTGGCGCTTTCCGGCGATGCGTCGTCACAGAGTCCCCACCCCTGAGGACGGGAGTGCCACCGATGTCCATCACCGACACCCTGATCGCCGCGATCGAACTGCAGAACCGGCAGCTTCCGGCCGAGGCCGCGCGCCTGTTCGACAGCGTGCTGGCGCAGGACCCGGACAACGCCGCGGCGCTGTATTCGCTGGGCGTCATCGCGCTGCACGGCGGCGACGTCGCGCGGGCCCTGCAGCTGGCCGAGCGCGGCGTGCGGGGTGCGCCGGCCTTTGCGCCGCTGCACCTCATCCGCGGCACCTGCCTGCAGAAGCAGGGCCGCAACGAAGCGGCGCTGGCGAGCTACGACGAGGCGCTGCGCCTGCAGCCGGACCTGCTCGAGGCGCTGGTCAACAGCGGCGTTCTGCTGCGGGCCATGTTCCGCCACAAGGAGGCCCTGGAGCGCTTCAACCGCGTGCTCTCGACGGCCCCCGACCACGCCATCGCCTTGGCCAACTGCGGCGTCATCCTGACGGAGTTCAAGCAGAGCGAACGCGCGATCGCGATGTTCGAGCGCCTGCTGGCGATCAGCCCCGACTACGACTACGCGCAGGGCCTGCTGTTCTACGAGCGGGCGCACCTGTGCGACTGGCGCGACTTCGAGGGGCAGCGCGCGCGCATCAGGCAGGCGGTGCTGGCGGGCCGGCGCGCCATCAAGTCGCTCGCCTTCATGTCGCTGTCGGACCGCGCCGACGAGCACCTGCTCGCGGCGCGCGCCTTTGCCAGCCAGTACTGCCCCAGGCAGCCGGTCTCGCTGTGGCACGGGGAGCGCTACGCGCACCGCAAGATCAGGCTCGCCTATGTCTCGCCGGACTTCAGGGAACACCCGGTCGGCCACCTCATGGCCGGCATCTTCGAGGCGCACGACAAGTCCCGCTTCGAGACCATCGCCATCTCGCTCGGCGTCGACGATGGCAGCCGGCTGCGGGCGCGCATGCTGAAGTCCTTCGACACCTTCATCGACGTGCGCGAGATGGGCTCGGAACAGGTGGCGCGCAGGATGCGCGAGATGGAGGTCGACATCGCGGTCGATCTCGGCGGCTACACGTCCGACACCCGCACCGAGATCTTCGCCTGGCGGCCGGCACCGGTGCAGGTCAACTTCCTGGGCTACCCGGGCACGATGGCGGTGGACTACTTCGACTACATCCTGGCCGACCGCCACGTGATCCCGCCGCATCACCAGGCCTTCTACAGCGAGAAGGTGAGCTACCTGCCGCACACCTACCTGCCCACCGACGCCGGCGTGCGCATTGCCGAACGCACGCCCACGCGCGCCGAATGCGGGCTGCCCGAAGCCGGCTTCGTGTTCTGCTCGTTCAGCCACGACTACAAGATCTCGCCGCCGATGTTCGACGTCTGGATGCGCCTGCTGCGCACCGTCCCCGGGAGCGTGCTCTGGCTGATGAGCCGGGGCGAGGTCGCGCAGGGCAACCTGCGACGCGAGGCTGCGGCGCGCGGGGTCGACCCGGTGCGGCTGGTGTTCGCGCAGCGCGTGCCGCGGGTCGAGGACCACATGGCCCGCTACCGCCAGGCCGACCTCTTCCTCGACACCCATCCCTACAACGCGCACACCACGGCGGCCGATGCACTGATGGCCGGCCTGCCGGTGCTGACCTGCATGGGACAGTCCTTCCCCTCGCGCGTGGCGGGCAGCCTGCTGCACGCTATCGGCGCGCCCGAGCTGGCCACCGACTCGCCGCAGGCCTACGAGGCGCTGGCGCTGCAGCTGGCGCAGGACCCGGCCCGGCTTGCCGAACTGAGGCTGCGCATCGCGGCGAACCGCAGCACCCACGCGCTGTTCGACACCGAACGGTTCTGCCGCGATCTGGAGCACGCACTGGCGTCGATGGTCGCCGGCGCGGTGCCGTCGCCGGCGCCGGTGGTGCAGGCCTTGGCCGCTGCCGAGGGCGTGTCATGACGCTGGTGGTGGTGCCGATCTACAAGCCGCAGCCCGACGCGCTCGAGGTCTACTCGATGGACGTGTCCTTCGCCGCCCTGGCTCGGCGCAGCATCGTCTTCATCGGCCCGCGGGGCCTGGACACCCGCTTCTACGCGGCGCGCTACCCGGGCCTGGAGTTCATCGGCTTCGACCCTGTCCATTTCGCCTCGATCCCGGGCTACAACCGGTTGCTGCTGCAGCCGGACTTCTACACGCGGTTCGCGGCGCATGAATTCATGCTCGTGCTGCAGACCGACGCCATCGTGCTGAAGGACGAGCTCGACCACTGGTGCAGCCAGCCCTTCGACTACGTCGGCGCGCCCTGGCCGCTGCCGGTCGAGCTGTTCATCAACCTGGACCGGTTCGGCGGCGCGCATGGCCGGCGCGTCCGCGCCACGGTGGGCAACGGCGGCCTGAGCCTGCGGCGGCTGGACAAGTGCGCGCGGCTGCTGGAGGAGTTTCCCCAGGCCATCGACTACTTCAACCGGTCGGGGTCCAGCGAGGACCTGTACTTCGCCTTGCTGGGGCAGCTCTCGGCCGACTTCCTGCTGCCCAACGAGATCACGGCGTCGCGCTTCGCGATGGAGATGCAGCCTTCCTACTACTACGAAGTCAACGGCCACCAGGCCCCGATGGGAGGCCACGCCTGGTGGAAGCACGAGCCGCAGTTCTGGCAGGCCCGGCTGCCGCCCGGCCAGGCGCTGCCCTTGCCGCAGCCGACCTGACGCCCTGCCCCACCGAAGCGAGCTAGCGATGGCGCACAAGGTCTACCAGATCTACTACTCAGAGCCCACCCGGGCGCGCAACGACAGCGGCTTCGCGCCGCTGGACTACCTGTCCAATGACCGGCCGGACTGGCGCGAGTACTGGCCCATACGCCGCTTCCTGCTCAGCCACGAGCTCGACGAGCAGTGCGCCGTCGGCTTCCTGTCGCCCAAGTTCAGGCAGAAGACGGGCCTGGCTTCGGACGACGTGCACGGGTTCATCGCCCAAGCCGACGCCGACGTCTATCTGTTCTCGCCGTTCTTCGACCAGTCGGCGTTCTTCCTCAACGTGTTCGAGCAGGCGGCCGTGCAGCACCCGGGCATCGCGGAGACCTTGACCGCGGCGGTGGCGCTGATGGCGCCGAACGTGCCGGCAAGCCGCCTGGTGATGAGTTCACGCGACACCGTGTTCTGCAACTACTTCGTGGCGAAACCCCGCTTCTGGCGCCTGTGGCTGCAGACTTGCGAGATCCTGTTCGCGTTTGCCGAGCAGGGGCAGACGCCGCTGGCGCAGGCCTTGAATGCCGATGCCGACCACCTCGGCGGCGCCGCCCCCGCGAAGGTCTTCGTCATCGAGCGCGTGGCCTCGCTGCTGCTGAGCCTGCGCCGCGAATTCAAGGTGCGGGTCTTCGACCCGATGCATTTTCCCTTCGCCGCCGCGTCCATGGCGGCGCGGGGCGCGGACCTTTGCACGATGGACGCGCTGAAGGTCGCCTATGGCGTGCAAGCCCATCCCGGCTACCTGACCCAGTTCGCGCGCCTGCGCACGGCGATCGTCGAAGACCTGCAGCGCGACACGCTGGCGCGTGCCGGCCGCGCCGCGGCGATGGCTTGACGGGCGACCCCACGCCGGGCCGGGCCGCGGTCGGCGCCGCCGACTGCGCGGTTCAGGCCAGCGCCAGGAAGACGCCGAACCAGCCGCGCGCGTCGGTCCAGCGCCGCACATGGCGCCAGCCGGCGTCGCGCAGCAGGGCCTCGAAGGCGGCGGCTTCCCACTTGTAGGAATTCTCGGTGTGGATGCCCTCGCCGGCGGCGAAGTCGCGGCCGCCGCCGGGCCAGCGCACGGCGACGTCGCGGCGCGCCAGCAGGTGCATCTCGATGCGCGACGCGGGCTCGTCCCAGCGCGCCTGGTGCCGCCAGTCGCGCACGTCGAAGTCGCTGCCGGCCAGGACGTTCAGGTGGCGCAGCAGGTTGAGGTTGAAGGCCGCGGTGACACCCAGCGCGTCGTCGTAGGCCGCATGCAGCACCGCCGCCGGCTTGCACAGGTCGGCCCCGATGAGCAGCGCCCCGCCCCGCGACAGCGCATGCGCCTCGCGCAGCAGCCGCAGCGCCTCATCCGGCGCGAAGTTGCCGATGCTGGAGCCGGGGTAGAACAGCAGCGCCGGCGCGTCGACGAGCCCGTCCGGCAAGGCCAGCCGCTGCGCGAAATCCATCGCCACGCCGGTCATCTCGATGGCCGGGAACTGCTGCTGCAGCGCCTGCAGCGAACGGCGCAGGAAGTCGGCCGAGATGTCGATCGCCAGGTAGCGCGCCGGCCGCAGCAGCGGGAACAGCCGCGCCGCCTTGGCACTGTCGCCGGCGCCGAGGTCGACCAGCGTGCCGCCCGCCAGGCCGGGCGGCAACGCGGCGGCGATGGCCTCGCCATGGGCCTGGAAGATGGCGGCCTCGGTGCGCGTGGGGTAGTACTCGGGCAGCTCGGTGATGGCCTGGAACAGTGCCGAGCCCAGCGCGTCGTAGAGGAACTTGGGGGACAGCCGGGCTGCCGGCGCCAGCAGCCCGGCAGCGATTTCCGCTGCCGGCGCGGCCGCCGCTGCGGTGAGGGTGATGAAGTGCGGCTGGCGTGCGGGCATGAGGGGCATGGGATGGCGGGCGTGGGGCGCATGCTAGCGGCCCCACCCATCCCGTCAGTCGCAGGGCCATGCCGGCACCTTACGCCCGGGCACCGCAAAATCGCGCCATGCGCCGTGCCCCTGCCTTCGACCTTGCGCGACGCCATGCCCTGGCGACCGCGCTGGCGCTGGCCGCCGCCCTGCCCGGCCGCGCGCGCGCCGCGGCCCACGCCTGGCGCGACTGGCCGCGCGAGCGCGCCACGCCGCCGCTGCAGCTGCCGCTGCTGGACGGCACGCCCTGGTCGCTGGCCGCGCAGCGCGGACGGCCCGTGCTGCTGAATTTCTGGGCCACCTGGTGCGAGCCCTGCCGCGCCGAGCTGCCTTCGCTGCAGGCGCTGGCGCAGCGCCAGGCGGCTGCCGGGCTGGCGGTGGTGGCCGTGAACCACCGCGAGGCCGCCGCCGCGGTGCAGCGCTACGCCCAGGGCCAGGGGCTGTCGCTGCCCTGCCTGCTCGACGCCGACGGCAGCGCGGCGCGGGCCTGGACCAGCGGCATCCTGCCGACCACCGTGCTCATCGGCCGCGACGGCCGCGCCGCGGGCTCGCTGGTCGGCGAGATCGACTGGGCCAGCGACGAGGCGCAGGCCCGGCTGGCCCCGCTGCTGGCGGCGCGCTGAGGCGGGATAATCCCGCGCTTGCGCAGACCGCGCGCCCTTCCCGCAGGAATCGCCATGCCCACCCTCGACCGCCGCGCGGTCCTCGCTGCCGCCAGCGCCGCAGCCCTCACCACGCTGGCCAGGCCGGTACGCGCCCAGGAGCGCCGCTTCGACCCCCAGCCCGGCGCCTGGCGCAGCTTCGAATTCACCACCCGCGTCGAACTCAGGGGTGCCGCCGAGGGCGCGCGCGTCTGGGTGCCGCTGCCTTCGGTGGAAGGGCCCTGGCAACGCGTCGGCGACAGCGCCTGGACGGGCAATGCCGGCCAGGTGCGCATCGCCACCGACGCGCAGGACGGCGCACGCATGCTGCTGGCCGAGTTCAGCCCCGGCACCGCCCAGCCCGTGCTGGAGGTGACCAGCCGCCTGCAGACGCAGAACCGCGCCACCGACTGGTCGCGCAAGACGCCGGTGCGCGAAGACGCCGCCACGCTGCGCTACTGGACCGCGCCCACCGACCTGCTGCCCACCGACGGCATCGTGCGCGAGACCGCCGAGCAGGCCACCCAGGGCGCGCGCAGCGACTTCGAGAAGGTGCAGGCGCTGTACGACTGGGTGGTCGAGAACACCTACCGCGAACCCAAGGTGCGCGGCTGCGGCACCGGCGACATCCGTGCGCTGCTGGAATCGGGCAACTTCGGCGGCAAGTGCGCCGACCTCAACGCCCTCTTCGTCGGCCTGTGCCGTGCCGTCAGCGTGCCGGCCCGCGACGTCTACGGCATCCGCCTCGCGCCATCGGCCTTCGGCTACCGCGAGCTCGGCGCCAACCCGGCCAGCCTGAAGGGCGCGCAGCATTGCCGTGCCGAGGTCTTCCTGAAGGACCATGGCTGGACCGCGATGGACCCGGCCGACGTCGCCAAGGTGATGCGCCAGGAAACGCCGGCGTGGATCAAGGACAGCCGGAACCCCCTCATCGTGCCGGTGAAGAAGGCGCTGTTCGGCGGCTGGGAAGGCAACTGGCTGGCCTACAACAGCGCCCACGACGTGGCGCTGCCCGGATCCACCGGCCCCCGGGTCGGCTTCCTCATGTACCCGCAGGCCGAGACCGCGGCCGGGCGTGCCGACGCGCTGGCGCCGGACGACTTCAGGTACACGATGTCGGCGCGCGAGACGACGGCCGCGGCCTGATCGGCCCGCCCGGCTCAGCGGGCTTCGACGACCCAGGTCGAGCCAGGCAGCCGCACCGCGCCATCGGCGCCCGCCTGCGGCGCCAGCGCGCGTTCCAGCGCGTCGACGATGAGCGGCCGCTGGGCCTCGCCCTGCTCTCGCAGGAAGCGCGAGGCCGGCCCGATGCGCGTGGCCAGTTCGGCCGCGCGCCGCGGCGTGGCACCCAGGAAGACCGGCGCGTCGACGCGCTGCAGATCGACCTGGACGCAGCCCGCGTCGACGAGCAGGCCGCGCAGCCGTGCCTCGTCGGCGAAGGCGAAGGGCCCGGGTGCCAGAGGGTCGGCGGGCGGCGGCGTCACCCCCAGCGCGGCGCGCGCAGCGGCCAGCGGCGCCATCGCCCAGGGGTTGTCGCGCGGCGTGCGCCAGCAGACGAAGACGAAGCGGCCCCCCGGCCGCAGCGCATCGCGCAGGTGGCGCAGCGCCGGCAGCGGCTGGGCGAAGAACATCACGCCGAAGCGGGAGAACAGCAGGTCGGTGGGCGCCGGCAGCGCGGCCTGCGAGGCGTCGGCCTCGCTGAAGGACAGTTGCGGCACGCCGGCGCCGCGGCTGCGCGCCACCTCGAGCATGGGCTGCGAGACGTCCACCCCGAGCACGTGCCCGGCCGTGCCGACCGCCGCGGCCAGCGCCAGCGTGGTGTCGCCGCAGCCGCAGCCGATGTCGACGACGCGCTCGCCCGGCTGCGCCGCGGCGCGCGCCAGCGCCGCGGCACCGAAGCCCGCGACGATGCCTTCGGTCTCGGCATGCAATTCGGCCCAGCGCTGGCCGGTGCTGCCGTTCCAGTCGGCGATCTGCTCGGCGTTGTCGTCATTCATGTTCGAAGGTCTCGGGTGAAGGGGTCGCGCCGGCTCAGTCCGCGTCGCAGGCCAGGCGCAGGCCGTTGAACTGCCAGCGCGCAGCCGCGGGGAAGAAGTTGCGGTAGCTGGCCCGGATGTGGCTGCGTGGCGTGGCACAAGATCCGCCACGCAGCACCGTCTGGTCGATCATGAACTTGCCGTTGTACTCGCCCACCGCGCCGTCCCAGGCCCGGAAGCCGGGGTAGGGCAGGTAGCTGCTGGCGGTCCATTCCCAGACGTCGCCGAAGAGCTGCAGCAGCCCTTCCTCGCGCCGCGCCACCGGCACCGGGTGCAGGGCCTGGGTCTCGACGAAGTTGCCGCTGGCGATGGCGCCGGCGGCCAGCGGCGCAGCCGCGGCTTCCCACTCGACCTCGGTGGGCAGGCGCAGCGGCAGGCGCTGCTGCGCGGCGCTCCAGCGCGCGTAGGCGTCGGCCTCGTACAGGCTGACGTGGGTGACCGGCGTGTGCGGGTCCACGGCGGCCAGGCCGTGCAGCGTGAAGGCCTGCCAGCCTTCGCCTGCGGACGGCTGCCAGTACAGCGGCGCGCGCACCTGCTGCGCCCGCACCCAGTCCCAGCCCGCGGCCAGCCACCAGCGCGGGTCGCGGTAGCCGCCGTCGGCCATGAACGCCAGCCAGTCGCCGTTGGTCGCCAGCCGGTTGGCCAGCGCATAGGGGTGCAGGAACTGGCGGTGGCGCGGGCCCTCGTTGTCGAAGGCGAAGCCGCTGCCGTCGTGGCCGATCTCCACCAGCCCGCCGGGCTGGGCCACCCATGCCAGCGCTGCCGGCGCCACCGCGCCCAGCGGCCATTGCGGCCGGTACACCGGCGCCAGCGGGTTGAACGAGAACAGGTGCAGCAGGTCGGTGAGCAGCAGTTCCTGGTGCTGCTGCTCGTGCTGCAGGCCGAGTTCGACCAGCGCCGCCAGGGCGCCGTCGTCGCATGCCGACAGCAGCGAATGCATGCGCTCGTCGACGGCGGCGCGGTAGTCGCGCACCTCGGCCAGCGTCGGCCGCGTCAGCAGCCCGCGCTGCGGCCGCGGGTGGGCGCTGCCGACGCCGACGTAGTAGCTGTTGAAGAGCTCGCGGTAGGCGGCGTGGTGGGGCCGGAAGCCGGGCTCGAAGCGTTCGAGCACGAAGGTCTCGAAGAACCAGGTGACATGCGCCAGGTGCCACTTCGCCGGGCTGGCGTCGGGCATGGACTGCGCCTGCGCGTCGGCCTCGCCCAGCGGCGCCGCCAGGGCCAGGGTCTGCGCCCGCACGGCGGCATAGCGCTGCGACAGCGCCGGGCCTGCCGTCGCCGCGGCATGCGTTTGGGGGTGGGCTGTGGGCATGCTTGCGGGCGTCGTCGG
The DNA here is from genome assembly GCA_903914615.1 of uncultured beta proteobacterium. Classification (GTDB taxonomy): domain Bacteria; phylum Pseudomonadota; class Gammaproteobacteria; order Burkholderiales; family Burkholderiaceae_C; genus Rubrivivax. The sequence continues at coordinate 15,903 of CAIWPS010000179.1, forward strand.
CAGCCGCATCATCGCACCGCTCACCAGGTGTCGATGAAGCGCGGGCCGGCCTCGCGCAGGCGCGCGCCGGCCAGGCCGCGGACCAGCCAGGCGCGCGTCTCGGCGGGGTCGATGACGGCGTCGATCTCCAGCGTCGCCGCCATGTTCAGCGCGCTGCCGGCCTCGACCTGCCGCGCCAGCAGTTCGCGGTACAGCGCCTCGCGCTCGGGGCCGGCAGGCAGCGCTTCCAGTTCCTTGCGCCAGCCCAGGCGCACGGCGCCTTCCAGGCCCATGGCGCCGAACTCGCCGCTGGGCCAGGCGACGATGCCATCGCCCTCGTGAAAGCCGCCGGCCGTCATGCCCATGGCGCCCAGGCCGTAGCCCTTGCGCAGCACGACGCTGAAATACGGCACGCGCAGCGCCGCCGCCGTGACGAACAGGCGCGCCGCGTGCCGCACCTGCGCCCGCGCCTCGGCCTCGGGGCCGACCATGAAGCCCGGCGTGTCCACCAGCGCCAGCAGGGGCAGCCCGTGCGCGTTGCACAGCTGCATGAAGCGCGCGGCCTTGTCGGCGGCGTCGGCGTCGATGGCGCCGCCCAGGTGCGCCGGGTTGTTGGCGACGACGCCCACGGCCCGGCCCTCGATGCGCGCCAGCGCCGTCACCATGCCGGCGGCGAAGCCGGCGCGCAGTTCGAGCACCGAGCCGGTGTCGGCCAGGCCCCGCAGCACGGCGCGGACGTCGTAGACGCGCGTGCGGTTCGCGGGCACCGCGCTGCGCAGCGCGGCTGCGTCTGCGCACTGCCAGGTCGGCAAGGCGCCCTGGAAGAAGGACAGGTAGTGCTTCGCCGCGGCCACGGCCCGGGCTTCGTCGTCGACGAGGATGTCGACGACGCCATTGGCCGACTGCTGCGCCGCCGGGCCGATCTGCTCGGGCGTGAAGACACCCAGCCCGCCGCCTTCGACCATCGCCGGGCCGCCCATGCCGATGTTGGCGCCCCGGGTGGCGATGACGGTGTCGCAGCAGCCCAGCAGCGCGGCGTTGCCGGCGAAGCAGCGCCCGGCCGCGATGCCCAGCAGCGGCACCTGGCCCGACAGCCGCGCGAAGCTGGCGAAGGTGCCGACGTGCAGGCCGGCGACGATGGCCATGTCGGTGTCGCCGGGCCGGCCGCCGCCGCCCTCGGCGAACAGCACCACGGGCAGCCGGTGCTTGAGCGCCAGGCCCAGCATGCGGTCGGTCTTGGCGTGGTTGCGAAAGCCCTGCGTGCCGGCGAGCACCGTGGCGTCGTAGGCCATGACGACGGTGCGCGAGGTCTCCGCGCCGAAGGCCGCGCCGTTGACGCTGCCGATGCCGGTGACCATGCCGTCGGCCGGCGTCTGCCGCTGCAGGTCCTCGGCGCTGCGGCGGCGGCTCTGCGCGGCGACGGCGAACTGGCCGACTTCGCTGAAGCTGCCGGGGTCGCACAGGTCCTCGACGTTCTCGCGCGCCGTGCGCAGGCCCAGCGCGTGGCGCTTGGCGACGGCCTCGGGGCGCGCCGCGTCCAGCGTCAGGGCCCGGCGGTCGAACAGGCGCTGCAGCTCGGGCAGCGAGCCCGTCAGCGCGGCCTGTGGCGGCGCCGTGCCCGCCGTGTCCGCGTCCGCGTCTTCGTCCGCGTTCCCGTGCTGCAGCGACACCACGCCGAGCAGCGGCTGACCCTGCGCGACCAGGTCGCCCACGGCCGCCAGCAGCGCCTGCACGCGCAGCGGCGCCGGCGCGTGCAGCACGTGCTCCATCTTCATGGCCTCGATGACGGCCAGCTCGGCGCCGGCCTGGGCCACGTCGCCTGCCGACGCCAGCATCACCAGGCGGCCGGCCAGCGGCGCCCGCAGCGCCACTTCGCCGTGCCTGGCGGTGTCGACGCGGCTGCTCAAGGCGCCGCCGTCACCCAGGTCGCGGCCCGGCGTGCGTTCAATCGACCGTCGCGCCGGAATCGCGCGCCACCTTGGTCCACTTGGCGGTCTCGCTGCGGATGAAGCCGGCCAGCTGCTCGGGCGTCATGTCGCCGGCCGAGACGCCCTGCTCCTCGAAGCGCTTCTCCAGGTCGGGCAGCTTCAGTGCCTTGGCCAGTTCGGCGGCCATGCGCTTCTCGATCGCCGGCGGCGTGCCGCGCGGCGCCACCACGGCATACCAGGTGGTGACGTCGTAGCCCTTCACGCCGGCCTCGTCCAGCGTCGGCACGCCGGGGTAGGCGCTCGACCGCCTAAGCGTGGTGACGGCCAGCGCGCGCACCTTGCCGCTGCGCACGTGCGGCGCGGCCGAAGGGCTGGTCTCGATGGCCATCTGGATCTGCCCGGCCATGAGGTCGGTCATCATCGGTGCGCCGCCCTTGTAGGGGATGTGCAGGATGTCGGTTCCGGTCATGGCCCGGAACAGTTCGCCCGACAGGTGCTCGGTGCTGCCCTTGCCTGCCGAGCCGTAGTTCACCTTGCCCGGGTTGGCCTTGATGTAGGCCACCAGCTCGGCCACCGTCTTCACCGGCAGCGCCGGGTTGACGATGAGCACGTTGGGCGTCAGCGCCACCAGGCCGATGGGGTCGAGCTCCTTCATGAAGTCGTAGGGCAGGGTCTTGTAGATGCCCGGCGCCATGGTGTGCGCCACGGTGGCGAGCAGGAAGGTGTAGCCGTCGGGCGCGGCCTTGGCCACGCTGGCTGCGCCCAGCGTGCCGCCAGCGCCGGCGCGGTTGTCCACCAGCACCTGCTGGCCCAGCGCCTCGCCCAGCTTCTGCGCGATGGCGCGGCCGATGATGTCGGTGGTGCCGCCGGCGGCGAAGGGAACGACGAGCGTGACGGGCTTGGCCGGCCAGTCGGCCGCGTGCAGCGGCAACGGGGCCAGGGCGGCGGCAGACAGCGCAGCGAGCGCGCCGCGGCGCGAGAACAGGGTCATGGGGTCTCCTCGGGATGGTTTTTGTGGGAACGCGGCGCGCAGCTTAGACCATGGCCGCGGCGCCCAGCGCGGCAGGTTCGAAGTTGGCGCCGCAAAGCACCAGCGCCACGGTCTCGTCGGCGCCGGGCTGCACCTGCCCCGCGCGCAAGGCGGCCAGGCCCAGCGCTGCCGCCGGCTCGACGGCCAGCCGCAATTCGGTCCACAGCAGGCGCTGCGCGGCCGCGATGTCGGCGTCGGCCAGAAGATGCGCAGCCGCCACGTGGCGCCGGCAGATCGGCCAGGCGATGGCCCCGATGCGCCGCGCGCCCAGCGCATCGGCGGCCAGCCCGCCCACGGCCACGTCGACCGGCGCGCCGGCAGCGAACGCGGCATGCAGCGTTGGCGAGCCCACGGGCTCCAGCGCCTCCACCCGCGTGCGGCCCGCGAACCAGGCCGCCACGCCGCCGATGAGGCCACCGCCACCGACGCTGACCAGCACGCGCCCGGGCAGGCCGGCGTCGGCCTCGATCTCGGCCGCCAGCGTGCCGGCGCCGGCCACCACCTCGGCCTGGTCGTAGGCATGCATCAGCAGCGCGCCCGTCTGCTGCTGGCGCTGCAGGCAGGCTTGCAGCGCGTCGGCGTAGGCGGCGCCGCCCACCACCACGTGCGCGCCCAGGACAGCCAGCGCCTGGCGCTTGGCCGGGCCGGTCAGCTCGGGGATGAAGACCTCGCAGCCCACCCCCAGCGCGCGCGCCGCCGTGGCCACCGCGACGCCGGCATTGCCGCCCGACGCCACCACCACGCCCGCGGCCGGAATGGGCTGGGCGAGCATGCGGTTGAACATGCCGCGCGCCTTGAAGCTGCCGCCGCACTGCAGGTGTTCCAGCTTCAGCCACAGCTCGCCGCAGGCCACGCCCAGCGCCGCGCCGGGCAGGCGCAGCAGCGGCGTGCGGCGCACGTGGCCGGCGATGCGCACGGCGGCGGCGCGGATGGCCGCTTCATCGACGGTGGGGGTGCCTTGCATGGCGCGGCATCGTAGCCGCTACAGTCTTCGCATGAGCCCAGCGTCTTCCCCTTCCGCCGCCGGCCTGGACTGGGCGCAGCGCCTGCTGCGATTCAACACCGTCAGCCGGGAATCGAACCTGCCTCTCATCGAGTGCATCGCCGACCACCTGCGCACGCTGGGCGTGCCGCTGCGCCTGTCCTACGACGACAGCCGGCGCAAGGCCAACCTCTACGCCACGCTGGGCGCCGGCAAGCCGGGCGGCGTCATCCTCTCCGGCCACACCGACACCGTGCCCTGGGACGGCCAGGCCTGGACCGTCGACCCGCTGGGCGCCGAACTGCGCACCGTCGCCGGCGAGCCGCGCCTGTACGGCCGCGGCAGCGCCGACATGAAGGGCTTCGTCGGCCTCGTCGTGGCGCAGACGCAGGCCTTCCTCGAAGCCGACCTGCCGCAGGCCCTGCACTACGCCTTCAGCTACGACGAGGAGGTGGGCTGCTTCGGCGCGCGCACGCTGCTGGCCGACCTGGCCGAGTCGGGCCTGCCGACGTCAGCCGTGCCGCGCCTGTGCATCGTCGGCGAGCCGACGCTCATGGTGCCGGCCATCGCCCACAAGGGCGTGGCGCGCTGGCGCTGCTGCGTCAAGGGGCGGGCGGCGCATTCGTCGCAGACGCCGATCGCCGTCAACGCCATCGAGGCGGCGGCACGCATGGTGGCGCGGCTGGCCGACATGGCCGACGCCTTCCGCGACCGTGGCCCGCGCTACGAGGGCTTCGAGGTGCCCTACACCACCGCCGCGGTGGGCGTCATCGAAGGCGGCATCGCCGACAACGTGGTGCCCGAGGACTGCCGCTTCCACTACGAATTCCGCGCCCTGCCCGGCAGCGACGTGGCCGCGATGCAGCGCCAGGTCGAGGACCACGCAGCCACCCTGCTGCCGGCGATGCAGGCGGTGGACGCCGCGACCGGCATCCGCTTCGAGCCGCTGTGCGCGATTCCGCCCTTCGAGGCGGCGCGCGACGACCCCGCGGTGCAGCTGGCCCTGCAGCTCACGGGCGGCAACAGCACCACGCTCGTCGGCTTCGGCACCGAGGCCGGCCTGTTCCAGGGCGCCGGCATCGCCAGCGTGGTCTGCGGGCCGGGCTCGATCACGCAGGCGCACCAGGCCGACGAGTACGTCAGCCTGGCGCAGCTGGCGCGGGCCGAGGCCTTCCTGCACGCCCTCGGCCGGCGCGCCTGAGGCCGGCGCGGCTCAGGCTGCCGCTTCGGCGGCGAGGTGCTCGGGCGCCTGCCCGGCACGCCAGCGCAGCACCATGCGCGTGAACAGCGCGCCCAGCTCCTGCGCATAGCGCGGCGTGTCGAAGAGCGGCAGCTGCATGCGCTGCTCGCTGAGGTGGCGGCGGTAGGTGGCCAGCAGCCCGGGCTCCTGCGCCAGCACGAGGATGGCGCGGCGGTAGTCGTCCACGGTCTCGAAGGCCAGCTCGCCCAGACCGACGGCGTTGAGCACGCTGGCCGCCACGCGCGAGGCAAACCCGCTGCCGTAGCGCGTGACCACGGGCACGCCGGCCCACAGCGCGTCGGCGGCCGTGGTGTGGGCGTTGTAGGGCCAGGTGTCGACGAAGACGTCGGCCAGCGCCAGGCGCGAGAAATGTTCGCCATAGGGCACGGCCTTGGCGAAGAGCACGCGCGCCGGGTCGATGCCGCGCCGCGCCGCCTCCGCCCGCACGTTCTCGTGCAGCTGGCCGTTGGTCTCGCGCAGCCACAGCACGGCGTGCGGCAGCTCGTGCATGAGGTCGCACCAGACGTCGAAGGTCTCGGGCAGGATCTTGTAGGGGTTGTTGAAGGCGCACATCACGAAGGCGCCCTCGGGCAGCCCGGCCTGCGCACGCGTCATCGGCTGCGGCAGCGGGCGGCTGCGGCCGTTGGGCTGGAAGGTCAGCGGCATCTGCGCCAGCTTCTCGCTGTAGTGGTCGGCCGCGGCCAGCGGCGTCACCAGCGGGTCGCCGACGAGGTAGTCGATGAACTCCGCCCCGGTGCTGCCCGGGAAGCCCAGGAACGCCACCTGCACCGGCGCCGGCCGGAAGGCGAACATCGTCATCCGATGGCCGCGCGTGTGGCCCATGAGGTCGACCAGCACGTCGATGCCGTCGGCGCGGATGATCTCCGCGGCGCGGCGGTCGGACTCGTTGCGCAGGTCGACGAAGCGGTCGGCCGTGGCCTTCAGGCGGGCCCGCCAGACCGAGGCATCGCCGGGCCCGATGGAGTACAGCACGACCTCGAAGCGCTCGCGGTCGATGGCCGCCAGCACCTCCTGCAGCAGCTGCGCCACCGGGTGGTCGCGGAAGTCGTAGGACACCCAGCCGATGCGCAGCCGGCGCTCGGTGCGGCTGGCCGGCGCCACCTCGGGCAGCGGCCGCACCCCGGCCGACAGGGCCAGCGCCTCGCCGCGCGCCGCGGCCAGCTGCAGCTCGGGGTCCAGCGGCAGCGACAGCAGGCTGAACACGGCGACGACGCGGGCCAGCCCCGGCGGCGCGCACAGCATGTCCTCGCGCAGGCTCTCCAGGTCCTGCTCGTAGTCGCCCCAGTCGCAGAGATGGCGCCGCTCGTAGGACAGGTTGGCCAGGGCCTGCGTGTTCCCCGGTTCCAGCGCCAGCACGGTACGGATGCATTCCACCGCCTCGCGCTTGAGGCCCTGGTCGCGACAGGCATCGGCCAGCAGCAGGTGCGCCGGCACCAGGCAGGGGTCGATCACCAGTGCGCGCAAGAGCACCGCGGCGGCGGCGCCGGGCCGCTGCAGCGCCAGCAGCGCCTGCGCGTGCTGGACCATGGTGGCGGCGTCGGTCGCGCCGGCCTCGTCCAGCGCCGCGAAGGCGTCGGCCGCCTCGGCATGGCGGTGCATGCCGGCCATGCACTGCGCCACCAGGCGCAGCGCAATGGCATCGTCCGGCACCAGCTGCAGGCAGCGGCGCGCGGCGGCCACGGCGCGCGTCAATGCGCCGGACCGGCGCTGCGCGTTGGCCAGGTTGAGCCAGTACACGTGGTCGCGCGGGTCGGCGCGCGTGGCGCGCGCGAAGGCGCGCACGGCCTCGTGCCACTTCTCGTTGGCGGCCAGGTCGACGCCTTCGCGCCAGTGGCCGTCGCCGGCGGGGATGCGGACAGGTGCAGCGACAAGGGCAGACATGGGGATCCTTCAGTGGGCCGCAGCCGGGGCCGGCTTGCTGGCGGTGACGTTCAGGCTGATCGGCGTGCCGGCGACGATCATCTCGCTGGTGTCCTCGAACAGGCCGTGGCGCTGCACGCGCTTCGGGCGGTCGAAACCGGCGGTGGTGAGGAAGCCGGCCAGGAAGTCCTGGTTCAGGCCCACGAGGTGGTAGTCGTGGGCGTCGACGTGGCCGCCGAAGATCATGCGCATGACCTGGAAGCGCTGGTTGGCATCGAGCTTGTGGCGCTGCAGCAGCAGGTGGGCCAGGATGTCGATGTCGGGCACCGACAGGCGCAGCACGCCGCCTGGCGCCAGCACGCGGTGCCATTCGCGCAGCGCGGCGACGAGGGCGTCCTTGTAGTCGAAGTGCTCCAGCACGTGAGACGCGTAAAGCTCCGCAAAGGTGCCGTCGGCAAAGCGCGAGAGGTCGATCGCGTTGCCCACGTGGTCGACGTGCGGCCCGGGGTTGACGTCCAGGATCTCCCAGCCCTCGCGCTTGACGCGTCCGCCGATGTGCAGCCTGCGTTCCATGGGGATCAACCTTTCATTCGTGGAGGGGCGGCGTGGTTCACGAAGGAGGTTCAGCCACGCCCGGTTGGCGCCGATGATGGGGGCGGCCTCCCCGGGGCGAAGGCGCGAATTGGACGCCGCGGGCGGCGCTTATCCGGGCCACGCCTGCGGGCTTTTGCGCAAAGGCCTAAAGGTTTTCCGGGGCCGGACGAAAACGGCTTCAACGCGCCGTGGAATCCAGGGCGCGGGGTCCGGACCACCACAAGGTCCCTGGCCGCGGCGAGATCCACACCGCCGCAGCCAAGGAAGGCGTGATGCCCGGGCGAGTTCCGCAACACGAGGCCGCGGTGCCGAGGGATGCGGATTTGTAGGTGGGGGTCAAGTTTGCCGAAGGGCGGGCGCGGCTTCTTCCAGCATCTGCCAGTGGTCATCAATCGATCGGAGTTCCTCCATGCCTCAAGTCCTCAATACGAACATGCTCTCGCTGATGTCCCAGCGCAACCTGAGCATGAGCCAATCCAGTCTCGCCACCTCGATGCAGCGCCTGTCCTCGGGTCTGCGCATCAACAGCGCCGCCGACGACGCGGCCGGCCTGTCCATCGCCACGCGCATGAATTCCCAGGTGCAGGGCATGAGCGTGGCCGGCCGCAACGCCAACGACGCCATCTCGCTGTCGCAGACCGCCGACGGCGCCATGGGCTCGGTCAGCAACATCCTGCAGACGATGCGCCAGCTCGCCGTGCAATCGGCCAACGGCACCAACACCTCGGCCGACCGCACCAG
>CAIWPS010000180.1 GCA_903914615.1 uncultured beta proteobacterium
ACTAAAGGAAAGCTATTTCCGCCAAGCCGTCGCCAATCTCGCGGCCGTGAAGTCAGGCACCGCCGACCTATTTGCAGCATGACCCAGCTATCCCTGATCTTCGACGCCCCGCCGCCGCGATCTGTGGCGCCGGCGCGGGCCGAAGGCGAGCGCGCCTGCCGCCGGGCCGCTGACCGAGCCGAGCGTGCGAACGCGGGGTTTCGGGAAGCGGCTGCGGCCTTCATTTGCGGCTACCTCGCGCAGCACGGAGTCAGCAGCGGCGAGCTCATCACCGATGCCTGCAAGCTGGCCGGAATCCGGCCCCCAGATGACCGCGCTTTCGGCCCGGTATATGCCGCACTGGTTCGGGCAAAGAAGATCGAGCCGGCGGGGTTCTGCGCGCGCCGGAAGGGCCACGGGAGCGCCGGCGGCAGGTTGTGGAGGCTTGCCGGTGCCTAACCGAATCCTGCGGGAGAACATCCTGAGCAGCGAGCGCATCGAACAACTAGATGCGCCGGCCGAGGTGTTCTATCGCCGGCTGATGAGCAAGGTAGATGACCACGGGCTTTTCGACGGTCGCCTGGCCATGCTTCGATCGACCCTCTACCCGCTGCGGATTGACCGCGTGCGTGAGGCCGACATTGCCCGTTGGATCGCTGCGTGCGAGAAGGCCGGCGTGATCGCTCTCTACAGCATCGACGGCAAGCCCTACGGGCAGATGCTTGATACGAAGTGGCAGGCCCGAAGTGAGCCCAAGTTTCCGGCGCCCCCATGGGGTATCGGAGAGCATCAGAAACCGGATGCAAACAGTTGCGCGCAAGTGCAAACATCTGCGCCTGTATTCGGAGTCGGAGTCGTTGTCGAAAACGGAGACGGTGTAGCGCGCAAGCGCGCCACCCGCACGAAGGCAGTGAAGACCCCGATACCGGAAGGCTTCACCGCCAGTGAGCGCGTCGTCACCTGGGCTCGGGAGCATGGGTTTGATCGCATCGACGAGCACCTGCAAGCATTTGCGCGCAAGTGCGTGGCGAAGGCCTACACCTATGCCGACTGGGACTCGGCTTTCATGGAGGCCATCCGCGAGGACTGGGCGAAGCTTCGGGGCCGCGCCCCGAACGGTGCGGCCCCGCCGGCCGAGTCGACCGTAAATCCCCGCATCGAAAGCACAGCCGCGCTCCTGGCCGAGCAGCAGCAGCACGCCAGCACCCCGCTTTCCCCAGAGCAGCGCGCCGCGGTGGCCGAGAAGTTGGCCAAAGCGCGCCAGCTGGTCACATCCGCTGGCCATCGCATAGGAACCGCCGCATGACCTCCGAAGAAATACGACTGCAGACCGAAGAGCGCATGCGCCGCCTGGACCGGCTGATCCGCGAAGCCGAGACCGGAATTCGCCGGGCCGACCTCATGGCGAAGTCGGGCCTGAGCGAAGGCGTCGTCGAAAGGCTCCTGCTGCGCCTCAAAGCCGAAGGCCTGGCAACCTACTGCCACAAGGGTGCGGCGGTCGTCTGGGCGGCCCCTGACCACATCGCGCGGGTGCGGCAGGCCTACGCCGAAAAGCGCGCCAGGTTGCGCCGCGAGCGGTTCCGTCGCCGCGATGCGGTTCGGCCGCCGCGACAGTCGCGCAGGAGTCGCCCGAAGCCGCAGCACTACGCCCCACCGCCACGCGTTGCCAGCGTCTGGGATCTGGCCGAGGCCTGCGCGTGATGGCCGACCTGTTCACCGTCGAAGAGGCTCCGATCCCGGTGGCCGCGACGAAGGCCTGCGAATGCTGCGCGAAGGCCCTGGCGGGCATCTGGGGCACCTATCACGCGACCTGCCGCGGATGCCGGGCCCGGTCG
>CAIWPS010000181.1 GCA_903914615.1 uncultured beta proteobacterium
CGCGAGAACGAGGACGTCAAGGAGTTCTACCTCGGCGTCGGCGGTGGCGACCGCAAGAGCTTCAAGGACGTGAAGAGCTACAAGCGCAGGAAACGGTGGTTGTCGTGAGCGAGGAAACCTTCGGCTTCGCGCCGCCGCCTTTCAAGCCCGAAGACGCGCTGGTGCAGATCCGCCGCGCGCTGCGCGACCTGAAGCTGGCCGAGCGCGGCATGGCCTACGAGCTGCGCGGTCGGCGCGTCGTCGAGCTCGGCGCCGACGGCACGGCGGTGCAGGCGCGCATCGCACGCAAGCCGGCGCTGACACCCGAATGGGACCGCCTTCAGGTGGCCTCGGCGGCCGAGCAGCGCAAGCTCATCGACGAGCTGAAGAAGCGCCTGGCGCGCTGGGAGCGCGAGGAGTGAGCCATGAACCATGACTTCCACGACGCGCTGGAAACCCGTGACCCCGCCGCCCGCGAGTGCGCGCTGCTGGCCGCGCTGCCGGCGCAGGTGCGCGCGGCGCAGGCCACCGCGGCGGGTGCGCAGTGCCTGGCCGGTGTCGATGCCGCGGCCATCACCTCGCGCGGCGCGCTGGCGCGACTGCCGGTGACGCGCAAGCACGAGCTGCTGGAACGCCAGCAGGCCGCCCGCGCCGCCGGCGGCGACCCCTTCGGCGGCTTTGCCGCGATAGGCTGGCTGGCCCAGGGCGCACGGCGGCCGGCGCGGCGGGTCTTCCAGTCGCCCGGGCCGATCTACGAACCCGAGGGCGCGGCGCCCGACTACTGGCGCATGGCACGCGCGCTGCACGCCGCCGGTTTTCGTGCCGGCGACCTCGTGCACAACTGCTTCAGCTACCACCTCACGCCCGCCGGGTCGATGATGGAAAGCGGTGCCCTGGCGCTGGGCTGCACGGTCTTGCCCGGCGGCGTCGGCAACACCGAGCTGCAGCTGCAGGCCATCATGGAACTGCGGCCGCAGGCCTACGTCGGCACGCCGAGCTTTCTGCGCATCCTGCTCGAAAAGGCCGACGCCGGCAGCCTGGCCCTGCCCAGCCTGCGCAAGGCCTCGGTCGGCGGCGAAGCCTTTCCGGCGACGCTGCGCGACGCGCTGGCGGCGCGCGGCATCGCGGCCTACCAGAGCTACGGCACCGCCGACGTCGGCCTCATCGCCTACGAGACGGTGGCGCGAGAAGGCCTGGTCGTCGACGAAGGCGTGCTGGTCGAGATCGTGCGCCCGGGCACCGGCGACCCGCTGCCCGCCGGCGAGGTCGGCGAAGTCGTCGTCACCACCTTCAACCCCGATTACCCGCTGCTGCGCTTCGGCACCGGCGACCTCAGCGCCGTGTTGCCCGGCCCCTGCCCCACGGGCCGCACCAACCTGCGGCTGCGTGGCTGGCTGGGCCGCGCCGACCAGACGGCCAAAGTGCGCGGCATGTTCGTCCACCCCGGGCTGGTGGCCGAGGTGATGAAGCGCCACCCGGCCCTGCTGCGCGCGCGCCTGGTGGTCGAGGGCGAGAACGCCAACGACCGCATGACGCTGCATGCCGAATGCGCCACCCCCGACGAGGCCCTGGCGCAGGCCGTGGCGCAGACGCTGCGCGACGTCACCAAGCTGCGCGGAGAACTGCTCCTCGTCGCACCAGGCACGCTGGCCAACGACGGCAAGCTCATCGACGACCGGCGCCAGTCGCACTGAGACCCCCGCCGCCGGCAGCGCCCGCCGGTAAGTAGTTCCCGAAACGCCGCCCGCCGCAGCGCTGCCTACGATGCCGCGGCGTCCACCTGCCGGCGCACGGAGACTCAACCGATGAAGCGCCTGATGTTCGCTGCCTGCGCGGCGATGGCCGCGGCCACCGCATTCGCCGCCTACCCCGACAAGCCGGTCACGCTGGTCGTGCCCTTCGCTGCCGGCGGCCCCACCGACAAGGTGGCGCGTGACCTGGGCGAAGTGCTGCGCAAGCACCTCAATGGACAGACGGTGGTGATCGAGAACGTCGGCGGCGCAGGCGGCACCCTGGGCGCCACCAAGGTCGCACGATCGGCGCCCGACGGCTACACGCTGCTGCTTCACCACATCGGCTTGGCCACCGCGCCGGCGCTGTACCGCAACCTGCCCTACAAGACACTGGACGATTTCGAATACCTGGGCATGGTCGTCGACGTGCCGATGACCTTGATCGGCCGCCCCACGCTGCCCGCCAACAACTTCGCCGAGCTGCGCAAGTGGATCGACGCCCACAAGGGCAAGATCAACCTCGCCAACGCCGGCCTGGGTGCGGCTTCACACCTGTGCGGGCTGCTCTTCCAGCAGGCCCTGGCGGCGGACATGACCACGGTGCCCTACAAGGGCACGGCACCGGCAATGACCGACCTCATGGGCGGCCAGGTCGACCTGCTGTGCGACCAGACCACCAACACCTCGGTGCAGATCGAGTCCGGCAAGGTCAAGGGCTATGCCGTGACGACCCTGAAGCCGGTGACGACGCCGGCGCTCGCCAAGCTGCCGACGCTGGACTCTCAGGGCCTGAAGGGCTTCAACGTCTCCATCTGGCACGGCCTGTACGCGCCCAAGGGCACGCCCAAGGCCATCACCGAGCAGATCAACGCCGCCCTGCGCGCGGCCTTGAAGGACCCCGAATTCATCCGCCGCGTCGAAGCCCAGGGGGCGGTCGTCATCACCGACGCACGCCAGGGCGGTGCCGAGCACAAGAAGTTCGTCGAAGCCGAGATAGCGAAATGGGGGCCGGCCATCAAGGCGGCGGGGCAATACGCTGATTGACGAACGGAGGCCGAGCGTCAACGCAGGCGAAGCGGAATCGTCACCGGCCCGTCGTTGACCAGGTGCACCTGCATGTCGGCAGCAAAGATGCCGGCCTGCACCGGCGCGTGACGGGCGCGCGCCAGCCGCAACACCTCTTCGAAGAGGCTCCGGCCCAGGGCCGCCGGCGCTGCGCCAGTGAAGCTGGGCCGGTTGCCGCTGGCGGTGTCGGCCGCCAGCGTGAACTGCGAGACGAGGAGCAGCCCGCCGGCCACGTCCTGCAGGCTGCGGTTCATCTTTCCGGCCTCGTCGGCGAAGATGCGCAGCTTCAGCAGCTTGTCGACCAGCTTCGCGGCCTGCACCGCAGTGTCGGCGGGTTCGGCACAGACAAAGGCCAGCAGCCCGGGGCCGATGGCACCGACCACCTCGCCGGCCACCTCCACGCGCGCCTCGCGCACGCGTTGCAGCAGCGCAATCACGGTGCCGGCCGGTCCAGATGCGCCTCGACGTCCAGCGGCAGCAGCTGGATGGTGGCGCGCAGCCCGGGCACGGCGTCCATCAACGCCTGCTCGACGGAGGTGCGCACGGCCGCGGCGCGGCCCAGCGACCAGGCCGCCGGCATGTGCATGTGCAGGTCCACGTAGCGCCGCTGTGCGGCGCGCCGGGTGGTCACGTGGTCGAAGCGGATGGCCTGGTGCGCAAAGCCCGCCAGCACGCGGTCGATGGCGGCGCGTGACTCGGGCTCCAG
>CAIWPS010000182.1 GCA_903914615.1 uncultured beta proteobacterium
CGGCCGGCATCGACACCGGGCTGGTCGTCGAGGAAGAGCGCGACGGCGTGCCCTGGCATGTGCAGACCGGCGCGCGGTCGACGATGGAATACCAGGTCCACCTGGCGCGCCTGCGGCGCAAGGTGCAGGCCTTGCCCGCCCGGGCGTGAAAAGGCCCGCACGAGGCGGGCCCGGGGCCATCGGGAGAGCCGGTGTCCGCGGCGTCAGGACGGCGGCACGGCGCGGCCGATCTCGACGCGCCGGTTCTCGGGGGCGAACGGGTCCTTCTCGTTCTTCAGTGCCGCGGCACCCACGCCGACCGGCGTCAGCATCGAGGCATCGGCGCCTTGTTCGACGAGGAAGTCCTTCACCGCTTCGGCGCGGCGCTGCGACAGCGTCAGGTTGGCCGCCGCGGTGCCGGAGGCGTCGGCATGGCCCTCGATGCGCACCACCTTGCCGGTGCCGCGCTTGGTTTTCAGCACCTCGGCGAAGACCTCGAGCTGGCGCTTGAGCGTGTCGGGCAGTTCGGCCGAGCCGAGCTTGAAGGACGTGGCCGGCAGCGAGTAGCGCACGGCGGGCTTGAAGCCCATGCACTTGTAGCCGGCGGCCTTGAGCTCCTCGCAGGCCGCTTCGGGGAACAGGCCTTCGGCAACGCTCTTGGCGTCGGGGATGGCCTGGCCGACATCGACGGCCTCCTGGGCGCGCGCTTGCAGCGCGAAGACGGAGGCCAGCGTAAGCAGGCAGAGGGAGAAGGTGTGGCGTGCGTTCATGGTGACACTCCTGGGCAGGTGCTGACGAATGCCGCCGGGCGAAGATGCCATCGGCAAGGCGGGCCCGGGTGGGCCCCGGTGAGCGCCAAGCCGGCATGCGCTGGCGGAACCTCGGATGGGGAAAATCATACTCCCGGACCCCCTGTGCGGCCATCCCCTCAGCGAAGGGTGCGCCGGCGCCCGCGCTGCGTTCCAGTCCAGGCTGTCGCAGGCGGCGCGCGGCCTCAGGGCCACGGTGTCGTCCCCGGTGACGGCCCCGGTCCGGCCGTGTATCGTTCGCTTTCGACCCGCGCTTGCGGGGTGGCCATCGCGCGCCGCCCTGCGGGCCCCTCCAGCCGCCGCACTCATAACAGCCCCAGATGACTTGGCACAACAAGGTGATGTGGACGGAGGGCATGTTCCTCCAACCGCAGCACTTCCAGCAGCAGGATAGGTTCAACGGGCGACAGATGGAGGGCCGCCTCGCCGCCACCCAGGCCTGGCCCTGGGGCTTCGTGGCGCTGCAGGTCGACGAGGCGGCGCTGCTGCAGGGCCGCATCATGGTCACCTCGGCGCGCGGCGTGCTGCCCGACGGCCTGGCCTTCGCCATCCCCAACGACGACCCCGCGCCGCCGGCCTTCGAGGTGCCAGCCGATGCGCGCGACCAGCTCGTCGTGCTGGCCGTGCCGCAGTCGCGCCCCGGCGTGGCCGAGAGCGATGTCGAGGCCGGCGAGACGGCGATGCCACCGCGCTGGCGCGTCGCCGACATCGAGGCCGCCGACGTCCACGCCGCCAGCCTGCGCGAGGCGCCTGTGCAGGTGGGGCGGCTGAACCTGCGCCTGCTGCTCGAACGCGACAGCAACGAAGGCTACGTGACGCTGGGCGCCGTGCGCGTGGTCGAGCGCCGCGCCGACGGCCGCGTCGTGCTCGACAGCCAGTACGTGCCGCCGATGCTGCACGTGCCGGCACAGCAGGTGCTGGACGGCTACCTGCGCGAGGTCCACGGCATGCTGCACCAGCGCGGCGAGGCGCTGGGCTCGCGCCTGGCCCAGCCCGGCCGCGCCGGCACCGGCGAGATCGTCGACTTCCTGCTGCTGCAGGTCATCAACCGCTTCCAGCCCCTCTTCGCGCACCTGCAGCGGCTGCCGGTGCTGCACCCCGAACGGTTCTACGACCTGTGCCTGGCGCTGGCCGGCGAGCTCTGCACTTTCCGCGAGCAGCGGCGCCCGCCGCCCTACCCGGAATACCGCCACGACGACCTCGCAGGCTGCTTCCGCGTCGTCATGGCCGACCTGCGCCAGTCGCTGCTGATGGTGCTGGAGCAGACCGCGATCCCGATCGAGCTGCAGGAACGGCGCCATGGCATCCGCGTCGCCGTCCTCGCCGATGCCGAGCTCGTGCGCACGGCGCTGTTCGTGCTGGCCGTCAACGCGCAGATGCCCGGCGAGGCGCTGCGCATGCGCTTCCCCACGCAGGTCAAGATCGGCCCGACGCAGCGCATCGCCGACCTCGTCAACCTGCAGCTGCCCGGCGTCACGCTGCGCGCCCTGCCGGTGGCGCCGAGGCAGATTCCCTACCACGCCGGTTTCACGTACTTCGAGCTCGAGACGCGCGGCAACGAACTCTGGAAGCAGCTCGAGACCTCGGGCGGCCTGGCGATGCACATCGCCGGCGAGTTCCCCGGCCTCGCGCTCGAGTTCTGGGCCATCCGCGGCTGATGCGGCCGGCTGACCCCAGGAAGTTGCCGCCATGAGCGAACCCGACCCGCCGCACGACCCCTTCGCCGCCTTCGAGTCCGACCGCACGGTGATCAAGCCCAGCGCCGGGCGCGGTGCCAAGGCACCCGCGGCCGGCAGCGACGCGACGCTGCTGGGCATGCCGCACGCGGGCGGCGCACCGTCGGCGCCTTCTGCCGCCGCACTGCCCGAACTGCCCGGCACCGCGAGCCTGAACCCGCTCGTCCAGGCCG
>CAIWPS010000183.1 GCA_903914615.1 uncultured beta proteobacterium
AACCCCCGCCCGGAGGAAGTGTGCCTGATTACGATGAAAGCCGAGAAGAAATGGAAGTGCGCCGAAGGGCTGCAATCGACCTGATTGGTAGCCTCGCCGCAGATCGTAGATCCTTCGAGACTGGCGAAAAGTGTATGGAAGAACAAATAGATGCACTCCGGACACGCGTTCAGTATTTAGAGGGTGTCCTGAGTTCCGCGACCGCCCTTGCTGAGTCCAAGGCGAAAGACTGGAAACATTTCAAAGAGCAAGTAGAAAAGGCTGGGATTGCCTATGCCCGGACCAGACCCGATCTCGCCATCCACATCGTCAAGGACGGCGATTCCTGGGGCGCACGGCGCGAGGACTTCACCAACCTCCAAGAGAGCCTTTCCGGCTGGGGGGACACCCCGCAGGAAGCCCTTGCCCATCTCCTCGAAGAAGAAGCCATCAACGCCTGATCTTGTCCAGGAGCCTACCCCAATGATCAAGCGCGCCTTCCAAGCCTGGATGCGAACGAAACTGTCTTGGTTCCTGCCGAAGAACCTCACCGACTTCGAACACCAGCTCAGCCAGGCCTACCGCGCCGGGTTCAAAGCTGGCCGAGTCCAAAAGGCGAAGCCCTGATGCAACTCGAAACCCTCTACCCCTACCAGCTGACTGGCGCCGACTACCTGGCCGCTCACCCGCAGGCTTTCCTGGCGGATGACATGGGCCTCGGGAAGAGCTGTCAGGCGGTGGTCGCGTCTGACATTCTGGGCCTGGACCGAATCCTGGTGCTCTGCCCGGGATCTGTCCGGGTCAACTGGGAACGGGAGTTTCAGAAGTTCTCGCCCATGGACCGGCCCTGCTGCGTGCTGCTGACCGGCGAAGACCCCATCCCCACCAGCGGCGTGGTCATCTGCAGCTACGATCTGCTGGTGGCCCCCACGTCCGGCAAAGCCGAGAAGCGCGCGAAGAAGGCACCGGAAGATCCGCTTCTGAAAGCCAAAGCCAAGGCCGCCCGGCACCTGAAGGCGAAGCGCCAGTCGTTCCTGCACGCCATCCAGGCGATCCGGTGGGACGTCCTGGTCCTCGATGAAGCTCAATACCTTAAGGACCGCGGCGCTGGGCGCACCACTGCGGTATTCGGCCGGAACATCAACGACCTGGGCATCGCGGGCAACGTCGCCCGCATCTGGCGCCTGTCCGGCACCCCGGCGCCGAACAACGTCAGCGAGCTGTGGATTCATCTGCGCAGCGCCGGCATCATCACCATGGGTTACTACGACTTCGTGTCGCGTTACTGCGTCTGCATCGAGGGCAAGTTCGACGTCAAGATTGTCGGCGTCAAGAACGTGGACGAACTGAAGGCTCTGCTTGCACAGTTCATGCTCAGGCGCATGAAGGCGGACGTGCAGAACGACATTCCACCGATCCGTTTCGAAGAGGTGGCTGTCGAAGCCTCCCCCGTGCTGTTGGATGCCAGCTGGGCCCCAGGCGCCGCCGAAGAGATCCGGGTGGGTGAGCAGACCTTGTCCCAGGCGCTGAAGGCCATCGGCGGCAGCCCTGACGGGGCGCTGGAGCTGCTGCAGACCGAAGGGGTGGCGATGGCCACCCTGCGGCGCTACACCGGCCTGGCGAAGCTC
>CAIWPS010000184.1 GCA_903914615.1 uncultured beta proteobacterium
CGGATCTGATTTGCGGCAGGCGGTGGCCGAGATCAATGCCTTGCCAGGTCCGCAAGTGACCGTGAGGGCTCTGCAGCGAGCTGCCCACCGGCATGGATGGCGCAGGCCGCGCGTGCCGGTCGCAGCGCCAGCCGTTAAAACTGTGCGGGTGGATTACTCGTACGCGATGGCTTGGGCGGCGCCGCGGGGGCTGTTGACCAATGGCGTGCTGGTGTTGAGCGTCGTCAATGCCAAGCGGCGTGCGATTGGTCTGCCGATGTTTGAAATACAGGGGCCACTATGATTATCCGCAAGGCAAATACATACCGACTCTACCCAACGCCAGAGCAAGCGCAGCAAATGGTGCAGATCGCAGGTTCTTGCCGATATGTGTTCAATCTGGCATTGGAGCAGCGGCGCGACTGGTGGAAGCCAGGACGGACGATCAATTTTACCACCCAATGCCGCGAACTCACCATGCTACGGGCCGAGGTGGATTGGCTCAAAGCGGCCCCGGTCCATACACTACAACAGGCGCTCAAAGACCTCGACCGCGCCTATCAGAACTGGTGGGCAGGCCGCGCGGGCTACCCGACGCCACGCAAGAAGGGACTGAAAGACAGCTTCCGGTTTCCAGATCCGGTTTCGATCAAGGTTGAGCGCACAGGCAACTCGTCTGGACGGATCAAGCTGCCGAAGCTGGGATGGGTTCGGCTTCGCGGCTGGTATGCCATCCCCGGCACCATCTGCAACGCGACCGTCTCGCACCGCGCCGGACAATGGCATGTCGCCGTCCAGTGGCAGCGCGAGGTAGCCGAGCCGATACCGTCGATCCTGCCAGCGGTCGGGATAGACCGTGGCGTTGCTGTGTTCGCCGCATTGTCGGATGGAACCAACATTGCGCCGGTCAACCACGGCAAGAAGGCGCTGCGGGCGCTCCGGAAGGCGCAACGCGACCTGAGCCGCAAGAAGCGCGGTTCGTCCAATCGCCGCAAGGCCATCCGCCGCGTGGCGAAGATACAGATGCGGGTGGCTAACGCCCGCAAGAACTTCCTCCATGAACAAACGACGGCCATCGCCAATAACCACGGCACGGTCGTCTTGGAGGCGTTGAAGGTGCGGAACATGTCTGCATCTGCAAAAGGCACCGCAGCCGAACCGGGCAGGATGATCCGGCAGAAGGCGGGTCTGAACCGTGCCATTCTGGATCAGGGATGGGGCGGTTTCCGGATCATGCTCGGCTACAAGCTGGCGGATCGTGGCGGCAGGCTGATTGAAGTCCCCGCAGCCTACACCAGTCAGACGTGCGCCGAATGCGGCGTGGTGGATGCGCGAAGCCGCCGAAACCAATCTCGGTTTGTCTGCACTGGCTGCGGTCATGAAGCCAATGCGGACACCAACGCGGCGATTATCATTCTACAACGGGGGCTGGACAAGTCCTTGAAGCCTGTTGAGGGGCACCGCAGCAAGCGGCCCGACGACGCAGGAAGCCTCCGGAGGGCAGCTTAATGCAGTCCTTCAGAACCTCTGCCCTTCAGGGCGGGGAGCATGTCAGGCTGTTTGGAAGGTGCTGAAAGATGCCCCGTAAAAACCCCAAAACCGGCAAACCGCCCCACAATGGCCCAGCCTCCGGGATGGCAGCGTCTGGCATTCCTGCTGGCGGCGATGGCTGGGGCGGCTCACCCAAAGGCGCCAA
>CAIWPS010000185.1 GCA_903914615.1 uncultured beta proteobacterium
GCGCGTCGCGCACATGCGCCAGGTCGGCCAGCGAACGCACCTTCATCGCCGGGGCCCGTTCAGATCAGGCCGCGCTCGGCCATCGAAACCACGTGGCCCTGGCCGACGACGATGTGGTCGAGCACGCGCACGTCGACGAGTTGAAGTGCGTTCTTCAGCGACTGCGTCAGGAACTCGTCGGCGCGCGAGGGCTCGGCCACGCCCGAAGGGTGGTTGTGGGCCAGCACCACGGCGCCGGCGTTCAGCGCCAGCGCGCGCCTGACGACCTCGCGCGGGTACACCGATGTCTGGTTCAGCGTGCCCTGGAACATCTCCTCCACCTGCAGCAGGCGGTGCTGGGCGTCGAGGAAGAGCACGGCGAAGACCTCCTGCGTGCGGCCGCCCAGGTGCAGCGCCAGGTAGTCCTTGACGCGGCCGGGCGCGTCGAACACCGGCGCCGCCCTGAGCGGTTGCGCCAGGGCGCGGCGCGCCAACTCCATCACCGCCAGCAGCTCGGCGCGCTTGGCCGGGCCCAGGCCCTTGATGCCCTTCAGTTCGGCCGGGGCGGCGTTCAGCAGGCCGGCCAGGCCGGCGCAGGCCTGCAGCACGTCGTCGGCCAGCGCCACCACGCCGCGGCCCTTGTAGCCGGTGCGCAGCAGCAGCGCCAGCAGTTCGCTGTCGGCGAGCGCGGCAGGGCCGCGCTGCAGCAGCTTCTCGCGGGGCCGCAGTTCGGCGGGCAGGTCTTTCATGGGGCACCCCGTAGAATCCGGCCCAGTCTATGCGACCGCTGAAAGGCCCCGTGAACCTCGTCCAGCCGGGCTCGTTCCTGACCCTGCACTACCGCCTCGCCGGCCCCGACGGCGCCGACGTCGTCAACACCTTCGACGACAAGCCGGCCACGCTGTCGCTGGGCACCGGCCAGCTGGCGCCGGCCATCGAGGCCCGCCTGCTCGGCCTGCCCGAGGGGGCGCACGCGTCCTTCGACCTGCCGGCAGGCAGCGCCTTCGGTGCGCGCAACCCCGAACTGCAGCAGCGCGTGAAGCTCGCGCTGCTGCGCGAGCTCGGCGACCCCGATGCCGACTACGGCGTCGGCGACGTGGTGCAGTTCCCCACCCCCGACGGCCAGGGCCGCTACGCCGGCGTGGTGCGCGAAGTCGGCCCGGACTGGCTGCTGTTCGATTTCAACCACCCGCTGGCCGGCCAGTCGGTGCGCTTCGAAGTGCAACTGCTGGGGGTGCTGTGAAGGGCGTCGTCGACGAAGTGATGCTGGCCGAGCCGCGCGGCTTCTGCGCCGGCGTGGACCGCGCCATCGAGATCGTCGAGCGCGCGCTGGCCCGGCATGGCGCGCCCATCTACGTGCGCCACGAGATCGTCCACAACACCTACGTCGTCGGCGACCTCAAGGCCAAGGGCGCCATCTTCATCGAGGACCTGGCCGAGGTGCCGCCCGGCGCCACGCTGGTCTTCAGCGCCCACGGCGTCAGCCAGGCCGTGCGTGCCGAGGCGGCGCGCCGCGGCTTCCAGGTCTTCGACGCCACCTGCCCGCTGGTGACCAAGGTCCACGTCGAGGTCGCCAAGCTGGCCCGCGAGGGCTACGAGTTCATCATGATCGGCCACAAGGGCCACCCCGAGGTCGAAGGCACCATGGGCCAGCTCACCGAGGGCATCTACCTCGTCGAGGACACCCACGACGTGGCCCGGGTGCGGCCGCGCGGCGACAAGCTCGCGGTGGTGACGCAGACCACGCTCTCGGTGGACGACGCGGCGCTGATCCTGGCCGAGGTCAAGCGCTGCTTCCCGCACGTGCGCGAGCCCAAGAAGCAGGACATCTGCTATGCAACCCAGAACCGCCAGGACGCGGTGAAGGTGCTGGCGCCGGCGGCCGATGTCGTCATCGTCGTCGGCAGCCCCACCAGCAGCAACAGCAGCCGCCTGCGCGAACTGGCCGAACGCCTGGGCACGCCGGCCTACATGGTCGAAGGCGCGCAGGACCTGCAGCCGGCCTGGTTCGAGGGCCGCCCTCGCGTCGGCCTGACGGCGGGCGCATCCGCCCCCGACATCCTGGTGCAGCAGGTGATCGCGCGGCTGCGCGAGATGGGCGCCACCACGATCCGCAAGATGGACGGCGTGGTCGAGAACGTGCGCTTCCCGCTGCCGCGCGGCCTGGGCGACCGCAGCATGAGCGAAGTCGTGTCGTCCCGATCCTGACGCCGCGCCCGACTCGACACCCTTCGACGACGGCGCCCGCGACAGGCGCCGTTTCACCATCTGCCGTGCCCACGGGCACGCAAGCTTCAAGGACACCGACATGCTGGACATCAACCTCATCCGCCGTGACCTGCCCGGCGTGGTGGCGCAACTGCAGCGCCGCAAGAACCCGCAGCCCTTCCTGGACGTGGAGCGCTACACGCAGCTGGAAGGCGAACGCAAGCAGATCCAGACCGCCACCGAACAGCTGCAGGCGCGCCGCAACGGCGCCAGCAAGCAGATCGGCCAGCTCAAGGGGCAGGGTGGCGACACCGCGGCGCTGATGGCCGAGGTGGCCGGCATCGCCGAGCAGCTGAAGGCCGGCGCCGAGCGGCTGGAAGCCGTGCAGGCCGAGCTGCAGGCGATGCTGATGGGCCTGCCCAACCTGCCGCAGCCCGGCGTGCCCGA
>CAIWPS010000186.1 GCA_903914615.1 uncultured beta proteobacterium
AAAAAGCTGCGCCGACGCAAATAGGCGTGCGCTATAATTCGGGGCATGAGCAATCCGAGCCAATCCTGCCTCGACCTGATCAAGCGCTCTGAGGGCCTGCGTCTCACGCCGTACCTCGACCTCGCCGGATTCTGGACCGTAGGCTATGGCCACAAGCTCACCAGCAAGGAGCTGGCGGCTGGTTGGCGGGATCGGGTGATCGACGAGCCTGCTGCGCTGCAGCTCCTGATCGACGATGCCGATTACGCGGCCGCCCAGGTGCAGCGCTGGGTGACCGTGCCGCTGAGCCAGGGCCAGCTCGATGCGCTCACGGATTTCGTCTACAACTTGGGGCAGGTCCGGCTGGCCGACTCAACACTGCTCAAGATCCTCAACCAAGGCAACTACCGCGACGCCGGCCAGCAGTTGTTACGCTGGGATATGGCAGGTGGCGAGCATATCGCCGGACTCACACTGCGGCGCCAGGCCGAGTTGGCGCTATGGGAGGCTGCATGACAATCTCGCGTGCATGGGCAATTGGTATCGGCGTGGCGCTGGCGCTGGCTATCGTGCTGGGCGGCTACGAGTTGCTCCAGGAGCATGATGCGCGGCTCAAGGCTGAGAGCGTGCAATCTGCGCAGCAGGCCGTGATCGCCACCGCGCAAAAGTCCATCGAACAGGCTAAGACCGACCAGGCGCAGACTGCCAGCGACCTCAAGACGCAACTCGCAGCGATCGCAAGCCAGCGCACCATCGTGGTAACCCCCCAGCAGGCCGCCGCAGTCGCGAACAAGCTACCCAACCTCCCCGCGCAGGTCCAAGTCCAGCAAGTTCCGGCCACGGCCAACGCGCCGGCAACCCAGCAGATCGTCGTCCCCGCTGCTGACATCCCTGCGCTCCAGGCGTACAAGCTCGATTGCGAAGAGAACAGCGCCAAGCTCAGCGCCTGCTCGCTCAACGCAGCCAGCGCCGCTGTGATCCAGCAGGGCACGGCCGACCAGCTCGCTGCGGTGACCAAAGAGCGCGACACGTGGGAGGCCACGGCCAAGGGCGGTACGTTCTGGCAGCGGTTCAAACATGATGCAATTGTGATCACGGTCACAGCCGGGGCGGCATACGCGGCGGGAAGGCTGAGCAAATGAGTGGCAATTGGGCAGCGGGATTTCTCCGGTCGCAACTGAGCGACAAAGATGGCACGGTGAGCAATACCAAAGTCTGCATCGCGATGATTGTCGTGGCGGTGCTCTCTTGGGTGTCCTGCCTGTTCTATAAGCTGCACACCCCGGTCACGGTGACCGACATTGTGACGTTCTTGGGCGCGGCCGGCACGTTCGCCGCGCTGCTCTGCGGCACGCTGGCCGGGCTCAAATATGGCTCGGACGCGATCAATAACCGCGCGCCAAACGCTGGCCCACAGATCCAGCCGCCCGACGCGCCACCGGCAGATGGTAAACTCTAACGCAGATTGTGAGGTTTCAAAATGGAGCACTTCCTGTTGATTTCAATCGTGATTTTCGTGGCATCCTTTGTGGGCGTGTGGCTGGCGCCTGTCGTGCGCGGCGATTATGCCGAGTTCAAGACCTACGTCGAGAGCAAGCTCAAGGC
>CAIWPS010000187.1 GCA_903914615.1 uncultured beta proteobacterium
CGGTGGCGGCCGCGCCAGCCGCCCCGGCCGCCCCGCTGCCGGCACCGCGGCGGCGCTTCGCGCTCGTCATCGGCATGTCCGACTACAGCAGCGTGCGCGCCAACGGTTTCCCCACCGCCAACGACCTGCCCGGCGTCGCGCGCGACACCCGATTCGTCGTCGACAGCCTGAAGCAGCTGGGCTACGCCGAGAACGACATGCTGGTGCTGCGCGACGCCCAGGCCACCGGCGCGCTCGTGCGCTCGGCGATGAAGAAGCTGGCCAGCGTCGTCGGCCCCGACGACGTGCTGCTGCTCTTCATCTCGGCCCATGGCGCCGACAAGGAATACAGCTATTCCGGCTACGGCATGCCCATCCTGGCCGACTACCGCGGCGGCAAGGAGACCGGCGAGCTCGACTTCTGGGAACTGCAGAGCATGGCCAAGAACATGCAGGGCCGCGTGGTCTGGGTCAACGACACCTGCCACTCCGGCGGCGCGGCCACGGGCGTGGCGTCGGTGGTGGTGTCGTCGCGCGGCGTCGGCAGCGCCGGCCAGGTGCGCGGGCCCGACGCCGGCACGGTGGCGCGCGCCACCGGCGGCCAGAGCTTCGCCATCCTCACCGCCTGCGGCCCGCAGGAGATCTCATGGGAGGACGGCGAGGGTGGGGTGTTCACGACGCGGCTCTTCAGGGCGTTGCGCAAGAGCGGCGGCCAGGTGCCGCTGGCGCGGCTGTTCAGCGAAGGCGTGCAGCGCGACGTCATCGAGACCTCGCGCGTGCTCTGCCAGCGCGAGAAGTCCTGCGCCACCCACCCGCAGCAGACGCCGCTGTTCGCCTTCGGCGGCAGCGGCGACCAGATCAGCCTGTGAACGGCGCGGCGGCACGGCGCCGGGCGTAGCGCACGAAGTCGAAGCGCGGGCCCGGCGCACCCTGCTGCGGCAGGCGCGACTGTTCGTCGAACTGCGCGCGGTCCCAGGCCGGGAAGTGGGTGTCGCCGGGCAGGTCGGCGTCGACCTCGGTCAGCAGCAGCGTGTCGGCACGCGGCAGCGCCTGCGCGTACACCTGGGCGCCGCCGATCACGAACACCTGCGCCAGCCCCGCCAGCCGCAGCAGCGCCTCGTCCAGACTGGCGGCGACCTCGGCGCCGGCGGCGACGAAGCCGGGCTGGCGGCTGAGCACAATGTTGCGCCGCCCCGGCAGCGGCCGGAAGCGCGACGGCAGCGAGTCCCAGGTGCCGCGCCCCATCACGACGGCATGGCCCATGGTGGCCTCGCGGAAGTGGCGCTGGTCGGCGGGGTCGCGGAAGACGAGCTCGTTGCCGCGGCCGATGGTGCCGTTGCGCGCCACGGCGGCGATCAGCACGAGCTCGGGCGCCGGCGCCATGGGCCGCGCGCTAGACCGCCACCGGCGCCTTGATGGCCGGGTGCGGGTCGTAGCCCTGGATCTCGAAGTCCTCGAAGGCGTAGTCGAAGATCGATGCCGGCCGGCGCTTGATGACCAGCGTCGGCCACGGCCGCGGTTCGCGCGTCAGCTGCAGCGCCACCTGCTCGCGGTGGTTGCTGTAGATGTGGCAGTCGCCGCCGGTCCAGATGAAGTCGCCGACGTCCAGGTCGCACTGCTGCGCCAGCATGTGCGTCAGCAGCGCGTAGCTGGCGATGTTGAAGGGCACGCCGAGGAAGACGTCGGCGCTGCGCTGGTAGAGCTGGCAGCTGAGCCTGCCCCGGGCCGAAGCCGAGTCACCGGGCGCGACGTAGAACTGGAAGAAGGCGTGGCAGGGCATCAGCGCCATCTTCGAGAGCTCGGCGACATTCCAGGCGCTGACGATGATGCGGCGGCTGTTGGGGTTGGTCTTGAGCTGCTCGACGACCTCGGCGATCTGGTCGATGTGGCCGCCGCCCGGCGTCGGCCAGCTGCGCCACTGCACGCCGTAGACCGGGCCCAGGTCGCCGTCGGGCGCGGCCCATTCGTCCCAGATCGTGACGCCGCGTTCCTGCAGCCACTTGGCGTTGCCGTCGCCGCGCAGGAACCACAGCAGCTCCAGCGCGATGCTCTTGAAGTGCACCTTCTTCGTCGTCACCAGCGGAAAGCCTTCGCGCAGGTCGAAGCGCATCTGGTGGCCGAAGACGCTGGTGGTGCCGGTGCCGGTGCGGTCGCCCTTGGCCACGCCGTGGCTGGCGACATGGCGCATGAAGTCTTCGTAGGTGGAGCGGACGGCGGGGTTCATGGCGCGGATTATCGGCAAGCCCGGCGGCGGCCCGCCACCTCAGGCCGCGGCCGGCTGCAGGTCGAACTGCATCGCCGCCAGCCGCGCATAGAGGCCGCCGCGCGCCACCAATTCGGCGTGGGTGCCGGTGTCGACGATGCCGCCGCCGTCCATCACCACGATGCGGTCTGCGCGCAGCACGGTGGCCAGGCGGTGGGCGATGACGATGGTCGTGCGGTCGCGCATCGCCGCTTCCAGCGCCTGCTGCACGACGCGCTCACTCTCGGCATCCAGCGCGCTGGTGGCCTCGTCCAGCAGCAGCAGCGGCGGGTTCTTCAGCATCGCGCGGGCGATGCTGATGCGCTGGCGCTGGCCGCCCGACAGGCGCACGCCGCGCTCGCCCAGGTAGGTGCCGTAGCCCTCGGGCAGGGCGCTGATGAACTCGTGCGCGTAGGCCGCCTTGGCGGCGGCGATGACCTCGTCGTCGCTGGCGTCGGGGCGGCCGTAGCGGATGTTCTCCAGCGCGCTGGTCGAGAACACCGTGCTGTCCTGCGGCACGATGCCGATGCGCCCGCGCAGCTCGGCCAGCGCGGCGTCGCGCAGCGGCACGCCGTCCAGCGTGATGCCGCCCGACTGCACGTCGTAGTAGCGCAGCAGCAGCTGCAGCACCGTGCTCTTGCCGGCGCCGCTGGGGCCCACCAGGGCCACCGTGGTGCCGGCGGCGACCTCGAGCGAGAAGTGCGACAGCGCCGCCTGCTTCGGCCGCGACGGGTAGTGGAAGGTGACGTCGTCGAAGCGCACCGCAGAGCCGCCACGCACCGCCGGCAAGGACTGCGGCGAGGCGGGGTCGAGCACCGGCGACTGGGCCGCCAGCAGCTCCATCAGCCGCTCGGTCGCGCCGGCGGCGCGCAGCAGGTCGCCCCAGACCTCGGACAGCACCGCCACCGCGCCGACGAAGATGATGACGAAGACGACGGTCTGCCCCAGGTGCCCGGCGCTGATGCGCCCGGCCAGCACCGCCTGCGTGCCCTGGTACAGGCCCCACAGCAGCGCGCCGAAGGTGGCGCTGATCATGAAGGCGACCAGGAAGGCGCGCACGCGGGTGCGACGGATGGCGGTCCGGAAGGCGTCCTCGGTGCTGCGGTCGAAGCGCGCGGCCTCGCGGTCTTCCTGCACGTAGCTCTGCACCACCGGGATCTCGCCCAGCACCTCGGCGGCGATGGCGCTGCTGTCGGCCACGCGGTCCTGGCTGGCACGGCTCAACTTGCGCACGCGGCGGCCGAAGTAGATGCCCGGCAGCACCACCAGCACCAGGATCACCAGCACCTGCGTCATCACGTAGGGGTTGGTGACGACCAGCGCGGCCAGCGCCCCGATGCCCATCACGGCGTTGCGCAAGCCCATGCTCAGCGAGCTGCCGACGACGGTCTGCACGAGGGTGGTGTCGGTGGTCAGGCGCGACAGCACCTCGCCGGTCTTTGTGCTTTCGAAGAACTCCGGGCTCTGCCGCAGCACATGGGCATAGACGGCGTTGCGCAGGTCGGCGGTGATGCGCTCGCCCAGCCAGCTGACGGCGTAGAAGCGCGCCGCCGAGAAGATGCCGAGGGCCGCAGCGACGCCGAACAGGGCGACGAAGTGCTCGCGCAGCTGCATCACGCGGGCACCGGGCTCGGCCGCCACCAGGCCCTGGTCGATGAGCGTCTTCAGCGCCACCGGGAAGGCCAGCGTGCTCAGCGCGGCCAGCACCAGGAACAGGCAGGACAGGGCGACCATGCCGCGGTAGGGCCGGATGAAGGGCAGCAGCCCCGACAGCGAGCGGGGCGTCGTGCCGGCGGGTCTTTGGGTTTCGTCACTGGCCATGGCGGCGAGTCTATGCGGCGGCCGTGACGGTGCCGCCGCGCCCCCCGCGCCGGGACGTTCGCCGCACCCCCCGCGACTGCATGGCCCTTCAGAAGTGCCCGTTTGTGGTCGAATAAGGCCTGACGACGCGCGCGCCGATGACCCCGCCCCTCCCGCCCCCCG
Organism: uncultured beta proteobacterium; assembly: GCA_903914615.1. Lineage (GTDB taxonomy): Bacteria > Pseudomonadota > Gammaproteobacteria > Burkholderiales > Burkholderiaceae_C > Rubrivivax. The sequence goes on from CAIWPS010000187.1 coordinate 4,205, forward strand.
CGAAACGCCTGCCATCGCCCGCCGTGGCCGTGGCAGCGCCCGTGCGCGGCCACCGCATGCCGCTGGCCCTGGCCGGCCTGCTGGTGGGCCTGGCGGCGGTGGCGCTGGCGGCGCTGGCGGCCTGGGGCCTGGCCGAGCTGGCCGGTGCACCGCCGGCCTGGGCGGCCGCGCTGGCTGCCGCATTGGGCATGGTCGTGGTGGCCGTGCCGGTCGCGCTGCTGGTCGCGCGCATCGCGCCGCGCGCCGTGGCGGGCGAGGGCGCGCACACCAGCCCGATGTCCGCCGCCGGCGTCGCCCGGCCGCTGTTCATGGACCTGGCGCAGCGCGAGTGGGCGCGCGCCCGCCGCTACGGCAGCGGCGCGGCGATGCTGCTGGTCGAGGTCGACCGCCACGCCCGCCTGGCCGAGGCGCGCGGCCCGGCCGCCGTCGCCGCCGTGCTGGCCGAGCTGCAGAAGCAGATCGCGCCGACGCTGCGCCCGGCCGACCTGCTGACGCGCTTTTCCGACACCCAGATGGCCGTCTTCCTGGCCCATGCCGACGCCACCGGCGCGCTCGACGTGGCCGAGCGCATCCGCGAGCGCGCCGAGCAGCTCGAGGTGCCCGGTCCCGCCGCTGCGTCCGCTGCCGGCCCGGCGGTGCCCCTGCGCGTGACCGTCAGCGTCGGCGTCGCCCACCTGCGGCCGGCGCACCTGCATCTGCATGCCCTCGTCGACGACGCCGAAGACGCGGTGGCGGCGGCGCGCCAGGCCGGTGGCAACTGCGTGCGCGCGGCGCCCGTGGATGCCACCCGCACGCGCGCTGCCGGCGGCTGGCGCGGCGACGAGCGCCGCTCGCGGCCGACCCAGCCCAAGCAGGGCGGCAAGACCTGAAGCCGCAGCGCGGCTAGAGCTTCAGCATGCCGGCATAGCCGGTCATCTCCAGGTAGCCCAGGCCGACGCGCCGGCCCTGCGCGTCGAGCAGCTCGCTCAGGCCTTCCCAATAGACCGTGCCGGTGCCGGCGCGGCTGTCGAGTTCCTGCGCGTCGAGCAGGCTGCGCAGGCCGAAGGCGCCGGCCGGCGTCTCGATCTGCCACTCCACAGGGTAGCGGGCGCCGCTGCCCGGGCTCGTCCAGCTGCGGCCGGGCGTGAAGCGCACCTCGGCCGGCTCGAAGGCCTGCACCGCCGCGCCGGGCCGGCGCACACTGCCGCCGGCCCACAGCATGCTGCCGTCGCGCCGGCGCAGGCGGAAGGCGGTGAGCGCCGTGCCGTCGAACAGGTTCATGCCGGTCCAGTCCCAGCCCACGGCCTCGGGGTGCAGCAGCTCGTCGCTCCACTCGTGGTCCAGCCAGGCGCGGCCGCCGCCGGCCACGGCCAGCTGCGGCTCGCTGTAGTAGTGGCTGGCCTGGCGCATGTCGGGTCCCTTGCGCGACCAGCCGGCCTCGCCCTGCAGCAGCAGCGGCTGCGTGCGCGTGAGGGCGAACTGGAGCGCGAAGTCGCGCGCCGGCACCGCCACCTGCCAGGCCGCGCCGTCGTCGCGCAAGGACCA
>CAIWPS010000188.1 GCA_903914615.1 uncultured beta proteobacterium
CGCTTCGTCGATCAGCACGAACTTGTTGAGGAAGGTGCGGCCGCGCATGAAGTTCAAGCTCTTGATCTTGATCTTGCTGCGCACCAGGTCGTTGGTGGCGGCGCGGCCCCATTCGCCGGCGCTGGCGTCGGTGCGCGCCAGCACTTCCAGGTTGTCGTCCAGCGCGCCCATCCAGGGGCCCATCTTCTCTTCCTCGTTGCCGGGCAGGAAGCCGATGTCGTCGCCCACCGGCACGGTGACGCGGGTGACGATGATCTCGGTGTAGCGGCGCTCGTCCAGCACCTGGCTCAGGCCGGCGGCCAGCGTCATCAACGTCTTGCCGGTGCCCGCGGTGCCGGTGAGGGTGATGAAGTCGCACTCCGGGTCCATCAACAGATTGAGGGCGAAGTTCTGCTCGCGGTTGCGTGCCGTCACGCCCCAGACCGAGTTCTTGCCGTGGGCGTAGTCGCGCAGCGTCTTCAGCACCGCGGTCTTGCCGGTGATCTCGGTGACGCGGGCATAGAGCGCCGCGGCACCCGGCACTTCGAGGTAGACGAACTGGTTGATGAGCAGCGAAGGCACCAGCGGCCCGCTGATGCGGTAGAAGGTGTGGCCGCCCTGCTGCCAGCTTTCCATGGTCTTGCCATGGCGGTCCCAGAAGTCGCCCGGCAGCGCCAGCACGCCGGTGTAGAGCAGGTCGCCGTCTTCCAGCGTCTTGTCGTTGGTGTAGTCCTCGGCCGGCAGGCCCAGGGCGCGCGCCTTGACGCGCATGTTGATGTCCTTGGACACCAGCACCACGTCGCGCGGGGTGGTGGAGTTCTGCTGCTGCTCGCGCAGGCTCTGCACCACGCCCAGGATCTGGTTGTCGGCCTTGCCCTGGGGCAGGCCGGCGGGCAGCTTGAAGTCCAGAAAGGTGGTCTGGAAGAAGAGCTTGCCACCGGCCTCGCGGTGGCCGGTCTTGGCCAGTTCGATGCCGTCGTGCTTGTCCAGCGAGCCGTCCTTGGCCGCCAGGCTGGCCAGCGCATCGAGTTCGCGGCTGACCTGGCGCACGCTGCGCGCCACCTCGCTCATGCCCTTCTTGTGGCCGTCGAGCTCCTCCAGCGTGATCATCGGCAGGAAGACGTCGTGTTCCTCGAAGCGGAACAGGCTCATCGGGTCGTGCATCAGCACGTTGGTGTCGAGCACGAAGAGCTTGGCCGGCCCCGTCGGGCGCGCCTTGCGCGGGCGCGGCGCCGGTGCCGGGGCAGGCGCCCTTGCGGGTGCGGGCGCGAACAGCGCCGCCGGCGCCGGCGGTCGGGCGGCGAGCGCCGTGCCGCCGTCGTGCAGGTCCAGCGCGGTCTGCGCCGGCGCCTCGGCGGCGCGCACCTTCAGGCTGCGCTTGTCGGCCCGCGGCGAGGCCGGGGCCTCGTAGTCGGCGCTGTGCAGATGGTCACCTTTTTTCGCGGGCGGCTTGGGCAGGGGCATGTCGGCGTGGCTCAGGAAAAAGCAAGAAGCCGCAGGGCAAACCCTGCGGCTTCGGATGGGTGGGGCGCCGCGGCGCGCTGGCGCCGCTGGCGGGTGGCTCGGCGGATCGGGATCAAGCGGCCTTCTTCAGCGCCTTCACTGCCTTGAGCACTTCCTCGACATGGCCGGCGACCTTGAGGCCGCGCCATTCGGCGCGCATCACGCCCTCGGCGTCGATGAGGAAGGTGCTGCGCTCGATGCCCTTGACCTTCTTGCCGTACATGATCTTGTTCTTGACGACGCCGAACATGTGGCAGAGCTTCTCTTCGGTGTCGGCGATCAGCTCGAAGGGCAGTCCCAGGTTGGCCTTGAACTTCTCGTGGCTGGCCATGTTGTCGCGCGAGACGCCGAAGACGACGGCGCCGGCCTTCAGGAAGTCCTTGTGCTGGTCGCGGAACTGCATCGCCTCGGTGGTGCAGCCGGGGGTGTTGTCCTTGGGGTAGAAGTAGAGCACCACGGCCTTGCCCAGATTGGACTGCGGCGTGAACTTCACGCCGCCGGTGGCCAGGGCTTCGAAATCAGGGAGAGACTTGTTGATGACGGGCGTCATGGATGTTTTCTCGCACTGCGCGTAGGTGCCGAAGCCGGCTCAATCACAGATTATAAAGTCTCCGCGCGCCGCGTCCTTCAGGGCGCCGCTTCGACGATCAGGGCGGCAAGCACGCGGCGCCCTTCGCTGACCAGCACGTTGTAGGTGCGGCAGGCTGCGGGCGTGTCCATGGTCTCGACGCCGATGCGCGCGTCGATGAGGCTGCGCAGCACGGCCGGCGCGACGAAACGCAGGCGTGCGCCGCTGCCGAAGATCACCACCTCGGGCCGCAGCGCGGCCACCTGCGCGAAGTGGGCCGCGGTGAGCATAGCCGGCGAGGCGGCGTCCCAGGCCAGCACCTCGCCGGCCCACGGCACCAGCAGGCTGTGCGTCCACGCCACCGCACCCACCCAGATGCGCCCGGGTTCCTGGCGCGAGATGACGTTGCCGCCGGCGGGTGTGTCGGGCTGGAACTTCATGCGTGGATAATTCTAAGTTCCCTGCGCACCGAGGCCCACCAGCGTGAGACCGATCGCCAAATCCGCCAAGCTCGCCAACGTCGGCTACGACATCCGCGGCCCCGTGCTCGACAAGGCGCGGCAGATGGAGGAGGAGGGCCACAAGATCATCAAGCTGAACATCGGCAACGTCGCCGCGTTTGGCCTGATGCCGCCGGACGAGATCGTGATGGACATGATCCGCAACCTGCATACCGAGACGGCCGCGGGCTACACCGACAGCAAGGGCCTGTTCGCGCCGCGCAAGGCGGTGGTGCACTACACCCAGGAAAAGCATGTCGCCGGGGTGACGGTGGACGACGTCTACCTGGGCAACGGCGCCTCCGAGCTGATCGCGATGAGCATGAATGCGCTGCTCGACGCCGGCGACGAGGTGCTGATCCCCTCGCCCGACTACCCGCTGCACACGGCGGTGGTGTCGCTGTCCGGCGGCACGCCAGTGCATTACCGCTGCGACGAGGGCTCGGGCTGGCTGCCCGACCTGGACGACATCCGCGCCCGGGTCACACCCCGCACCAAGGCCATCGTCGTCATCAACCCCAACAACCCGACCGGCGCGCTGTACCCGGACGACCTGCTGAAGGCCATCGTCGAGATCGCGCGCCAGCACCAGCTCATCGTCTTCGCCGACGAGATCTACGACAAGACGCTGTACGACGGCCACACCCACACCAGCATCGCCAGCCTGGCCGACGACGTGCTCTTCGTCACCTTCAACGGCCTGTCGAAGAACTACCGCAGCTGCGGCTACCGTGCCGGCTGGATGGTGGTCTCGGGCGAGAAGCGCGCCGCCCGCGACTACATCGAGGGCCTGAACATGCTGGCCAGCATGCGCCTGTGCGCCAACACGCCGGGGCAGCTCGCGATCCAGACCGCGCTGGGCGGCTACCAGAGCATCAAGGACCTGGTGGCGCCCAGCGGCCGGCTGTGCAAGCAGCGCGACCTGGCCTACAGCCTGCTGAGCGCCATTCCCGGCGTCAGCGTCGTCAAGCCCAAGGCGGCGCTGTACATGTTCCCGCGCCTGGACCCGAAGGTCTACCCGGTGCAGGACGACCAGCAGTTCGCCTACGACCTGCTGGCCGAGGAGAAGGTGCTGATCGTGCAGGGCACCGGGTTCAACTGGCCGCAGCACGACCATTTCCGCATCGTCTTCCTGCCCAACGTCGACGACCTCGGCGAGGCCATCGGCCGTATCGAGCGCTTCCTCGCGCATTACCGCAAACGGCATTCGCAATGACCCCCATCCAAGTCGGACTCCTGGGCATCGGCACCGTCGGCCGCGGCACCTTCGAGGTGCTGCGCCGCAACCAGGAAGAGATCCGCCGCCGCGCCGGCCGCGGCATCGAGATCACCATGGTGGCCGACCTCGACACCGCGCGTGCCCGCGCCATCGTAGGCGACCACGCCCAGGTCGTGGCCGATGGGCGCGCCGTCATCGCCAACCCGGCCATCGACATCGTCGTCGAGCTCATCGGCGGCTACGGCATCGCGCGCGCGCTGGTGCTGGAGGCCATTGCCGCCGGCAAGCATGTCGTCACCGCCAACAAGGCGCTGCTGGCGGTGCACGGCAGCGAGATCTTCGCCGCCGCGCGCGAACGTGGCGTCATCGTCGCCTTCGAGGCCGCGGTGGCCGGCGGCATCCCCATCATCAAGGCGCTGCGCGAGGGCCTGACGGCCAACCGCATCGAGTGGGTCGCCGGCATCATCAACGGCACCACCAACTTCATCCTCTCGGAGATGCGCAGCAAGGGCCTGGAGTTCGGCGCCGTGCTGAAGGAAGCGCAGCGCCTGGGCTATGCCGAGACCGACCCGACCTTCGACATCGAAGGCGTGGACGCCGCGCACAAGGCCACCATCATGTCGGCGATCGCCTTCGGCGTGCCGGTGCAGTTCGACAAGGCCTACGTCGAGGGCATCACTGCCCTGCAGCCGGCCGACATCCGCTACGCCGAGCAGATGGGCTACCGCATCAAGCTGCTGGGCATCACGAAGCGGCGCGATGACCTGAAGTCCGCTGCGTTCCCGGCCGGTGGCATCGAGCTGCGCGTGCACCCGACGCTGATCCCTGCCACGCGCCTCATCGCCAACGTCGAAGGCGCGATGAACGCGGTGGTGGTGCAGGGCGACGCCGTCGGCACCACGCTGTACTACGGCAAGGGCGCGGGCGCCGAGCCGACGGCCAGCGCGGTGGTCGCCGACCTGGTGGACATCACGCGGCTGCACACCGCCGACCCGCACCACCGCGTGCCGCACCTGGCCTTCCAGCCCGGCGCGATGCAGGACACGCCCATCCTGCCCATCGCCGAAGTCATTACCGCCTTCTACCTGCGCCTGCAGGTGGCCGACAAGGCGGGCGTGCTGGCGCGCATCACCGGCATCCTGGCCGACAACGACATCTCCATCGACGCCGTGCTGCAGCGCGAGAGTGCCGAGGGTGAGAAGCAGACCGACCTCATCATCCTCACCCACGACACGGTGGAAGGGCGCATGACGGCGGCGCTGGCGCAGATGCAGGCCCTGCCCACGGTGCTGGCGCCGATCGTGCGCATCCGCAAGGAAGAGTTGAATTGAAGTACCTCAGCACCCGCGGCGACACCACGCCGCGCGGCTTCTGCGACATCCTGCTCGAAGGCCTGGCGCCCGACGGCGGCCTCTACCTGCCCGAACGCTACCCGCGCATCGACGCCGCCACGCTGGCGCGCTGGCGCAGCCTGCCGTATGCCGAGCTGGCCTTCGAGATCCTGTCGCTCTACATCGACGACATTCCCGCCGCCGACCTGAGGCGCCTGTGTGCGGCCACCTACACCGAACAGGTCTTCGGCACACCGCAGATCACGCCGCTGAAGCCGCTCGACGAAGGCCTGTATCTCGAAGCCCTGTCCAACGGCCCGACCCTGGCCTTCAAGGACATGGCGATGCAGCTGCTGGGCCACCTGTTCGAGTACGAACTGGCCCGCCGCGGCGAGGAACTGAACATCCTGGGCGCCACCAGCGGCGACACCGGCAGCGCCGCCGAATACGCCATGCGCGGCAAGCAGGGCGTGCGCGTGTTCATGCTCAGCCCGCAGGGCCGCATGAGCCCTTTCCAGCAGGCGCAGATGTTCAGCCTGCAGGACGCCAACATCCACAACATCGCCATCGAGGGCGTGTTCGACGACTGCCAGGACATCGTCAAGGCGGTCAGCAACGACCTCGCGTTCAAGCGCGAACACCGCATCGGCACCGTCAACAGCATCAACTGGGCGCGGCTGCTGGCGCAGGTGGTGTACTACTTCGCGGGCTGGTTCCAGGCCACGAAGGCCAACACGGAGCGCGTCAGTTTCGCCGTGCCCAGCGGCAACTTCGGCAACATCTGCGCCGGCCATGTCGCGCGCATGATGGGCCTGCCGATCGCGCAGCTGGTGCTGGCCACCAACGAGAACGACGTCCTCGACGAGTTCTTCCGCACCGGCACCTACCGCGTGCGCGGCACGGCCGAGACGCACGAGACATCGAGCCCCTCGATGGACATCAGCAAGGCCAGCAATTTCGAGCGCTTCGTCTTCGACCTGCTGGGCCGCGATGGTGCGCGCACGCGCGAGCTCTTCGGCGCCGCGCTGGCGCGCGACGGCGGCTTCACCGTCACGCCGGCCGAGTTCGACGCCATCGCCCGCTACGGCTTCGTCAGCGGGCGCAGCACCCATGCCGACCGCCTGGCGACCATCCGCAGCACCTGGCAGCGCAGCGGCGTCATCGTCGACACCCACACCGCCGACGGCCTGAAGGTGGCGCGCGAGCACCGGCAGAGCGGCGTGCCGATGATCGTGCTGGAAACGGCGCTGCCGGCCAAGTTCGCCGCCACCATCCGCGAAGCCATCGGCATCGACCCCGAGCCGCCCGCCGCGCTGCGCGGCATCGAGGCCCTGCCGCGCCGCTGCGCCGTGATGCCTGCCGACGCGGCGGCCGTGCAGCGCTACATCCGCGAGCATTGCGCCGCATGAAGGACGCCCGAGCGCTGCTGAGCCTGGACGAGGCGCTGGCCCGTCTGGTCGCCGGCGCCTGGCCCTGTGCCATCGCGGACGTCGAAACCGTCTCGACCTTCGATGCCCTGGGCCGCGTGCTGGCCGCGGACGTGAACTCGGCGCTGGACGTGCCGCCGGCCGACAACACCTCGATGGACGGCTATGCGCTGCGTGCCGCCGACGTGGCCGCGGCGGGCACGCTGCTGCAGGTGGCGCAGCGCATCCCCGCCGGCCATGTCGGGCAGCCGCTGCTGCCGGGCACGGCCGCGCGCATCTTCACCGGCGGCCAGGTGCCGCAGGGCGCCGATGCGGTGGTGATGCAGGAAGAGTGCGAAGCGCTGGCAGGCGAGGGCCTGGGCAGCGTGCGCGTGAACGCCGTGCCGGCTGCGGGACAGTGGATACGCCGCCGCGGCGAGGACGTGCGCCAGGGCAGCGCGGTGCTGCTGCGCGGCCAGCGCCTGACGCCGCAGGGCCTGGGCCTGGCGGCGTCGGTGGGCGCCGCCACGCTCAGCGTGCTGCGGCGCCCGCGCGCGGCGCTGTTCTCCACCGGCGACGAACTGCAGATGCCCGGCGAGCCGCTGCGGCCGGGCGCCATCTACAACTCCAACCGCTACACGCTGCGCGCGCTGCTGCAGGCGGCGGGCTGCGTCGTCACCGACCTGGGCATCGTGCCCGACCGGCTGGAAGCCACGCGCGCCGCGCTGCGCGAGGCCGCCGCCCACAACGACCTCATCGTCACCAGCGGCGGCGTCTCGGTGGGCGAGGAAGACCACCTCAAGCCGGCGGCGCGCGCCGAAGGCGAGCTCGACGACTGGCAGGTCGCGATGAAGCCGGGCAAGCCGCTGGCCTTCGGCCGCATCCGCCGCAGCGGCGATGGGGCGGCCCTGCTCATCGGCCTGCCGGGCAACCCGGTGTCGTCGTTCATCACCCACCTGCTGGCCGTCAGCACCGTGCTGCGCGCCTTGCAGGGCATGGACCCGGCGCTGCCCCCGTCGCTGCCGCTGCGCGCCGATTTCGACTGGCCCCGGCCCGACCGCCGGCGCGAATTCCTGCGCGCGCGGCTGAATGCCGAAGGCGGCCTGGAGCTGTTCCCCAACCAGAGCTCGGGCGTGCTGACCTCGGCGGTGTGGGCCGACGGGCTCATCGACAACCCGCCCGGCCAGGCCATCGCGCGCGGCGACACCGTGCGCTTCCTGCCGCTCGCGGCGCTGGTCTCGCGATGAAGGTGCAGCTGCGCTACTTCGCCTCGCTGCGCGAGGCCCTGGGGGCCGGCGAGACGCTGGACCTGGCCGAGGGCAGCACCGTCGGCGCGCTGCGCGATGCACTGCTGGCGCGCGGCGGCCGCCATGCCGAGGTGCTGGCGCGCGGCCGTGCCGTGCGCTGCGCGGTCGACCAGCGCATGAGCGAAGAATCGTCGCCCCTGGCCGAAGGCGCGGAAGTCGCCTTCTTCCCGCCGGTGACGGGCGGCTGAGCATGGCGCCACGCGTCGTCATCCAGACCGCCGACTTCGACCTCGGCGCCGAAGTCGCCGCGCTGCGCGCCGGCGACGGCGGCGTCGGCGCCGTCGCCAGCTTCATCGGCACCGTGCGCGACCGCAGCGACGGCAGCGCGGTGAGCGCGATGGAGCTCGAGCATTACCCCGGCATGACCGAGCGCGCCATCGAGGCCATGATCGACGAGGCCATGCAGCGCTTTCCCATCCGCGCCGCCCGCGTCGTCCACCGCGTCGGCCCGCTGCGCCTGGGCGAGCAGATCGTGCTCGTCGCCGTCAGCTCGGCGCACCGCGGCGCCGCCTTCCAGGCCTGCGAGTTCCTGATGGATTACCTCAAGACACAGGCGCCGTTCTGGAAGAAGGAAACCACGCCCGAGGGTTCGCGCTGGGTCGACGCCCGCGTCGCCGACGACGCGGCGCTGGCGCGCTGGGGCATCCAGGCCTCCAACGCCTGAGCACCGCGCCACGATGGACGCCCTCGAACTGCGCCGGGCGCTGGGCCGCTACACCACCGGCGTCACCATCGTCAGCTGCGTCGACGACGCCGGCGGCTACGTCGGGCTGACGGCCAACTCCTTCAACTCGCTGTCGCTGTCGCCGCCGCTGGTGCTGTGGTCGCTGCGCCAGGAAAGCCCCAGCCTGCCGGCCTTCACGGCGGCGCGGCGCTTCGCCGTCAACGTGCTGGCCGAGGCGCAGGTGGACCTGTCGCGCCGCTTCGCGTCCCGCATCGAGGACAAGTTCGCCGAAGGCGTGTGGGCCGTGGGCGAGCACGGCGCGCCGCTGCTGGCGGGCTGTGCGGCGGTGTTCGAGTGCGAGACGGTCTCGCAACAGATGACCGGCGACCACTGCCTCTTCATCGGCCGCGTGCTGGCCTGCGCCGAATCGGCACTGCCGCCGCTGGTCTTCCGCGCCGGCCACTACCACCTGCTGGGGGAAGTCCTGTGACACCTCGCATCGAGGCCAAGTGGGTGGACATGTTCACCGAGGTGTTCGCCCTGTGCGGCGTGAAGCCGGGTGATGCCTGCGCCGTGCTGTCGGAGACGCAGACGCGCCCCGAGCTGGCGCCGCTGTCCGAACTGGCGCTGCTTCGCCTGGGCGCGCGGCCCTTCCAAGTCGTGCTGCCGGGGCGGCGGCTGACGGCGCCGGTGCCCGTGCGCTCGACCGGCGCATCCGAGGCCATCGGCCAGATCGAGCCCGTCGTGCAGGCGCTGGCGGCCTGCGTCTTCGTCGCCGACTGCACCGTCGAAGGCCTGCAGCATGCGGCGGAGCTGCCGCGCATCCTCGCCGGCGGTGCGCGCGTGCTGGCCATCAGCCACGAGCACCCGGAGATCCTGGAACGCTGCCTGCCGCGCGCCGACGACGCGGCGCCGGTGCGCGAGGCGATGCGGCGGCTGAAGGCGGCGCGGCGCATGCACGTCAGCTCGGCAGCGGGCACCGACCTGCAGGTGGACCTGGCGGGTGCGCGCATCGGCGGCGTCTGGGGCTTCACGGCCAGGCCGGGCACGCTCAGCCACTGGCCCGGCGGCCTGGTGCTGGCCTTTCCGGCGGCAGGCACCGTGGCGGGCACGCTGGTGCTGGACCGTGGCGACGTCAACCTCACCTTCAAGCGCTACCTGCAGGACGCCGTGGCGCTGACGATCGAGAACGACCACGTCGTGCGCATCGAAGGCGAGGGCGTCGAGGCCGAGACCCTGCGCGGCCACTATGCCGCCTGGGCCGACCCTGCGGCCTACGCCGTCTCGCACCTGGGCTGGGGCCTGAACCGGCGCGCGCGCTGGGACGCGATGCACTTCTACGACAAGGCCGACTTCAACGGCACCGAGCTGCGCGCCTTCGCCGGCAACTTCCTCTACAGCACCGGCGCCAACGAAGTGGCCGGCCGCCACACCGCCGGCCATTTCGACCTGCCGCTGCGCGGCTGCACGGTGATGCTCGACGGCGTGGCCGTGGTCGAGCAAGGCCACTTGCTGTGACGGCGCTGCCCGCCTTCGACATGCAAGGTCAGGGCGACACCGCCGTGCTGCTGCTGCACGGCATCGGCGGCGGCCGCTCGATCTGGTCCGATGCGGCCTCGGGCACGGCGCGCGCCCTGGCCGAAGCCGGTTTCCGGGCTGTCGCCATCGACCTGCCGGGCTATGGCGACTCGGCGGCCATCGGCACGCCGGGCATGGACGGCTTCGTCGCCGCCGTGCGCGCCGTCATCGACCGCATCGGCGCGCGCCGCACGGTGCTGCTCGGCCACAGCATGGGCGGCATGGTCGCGCAGGAACTGGTGGCGCGTTCGCCGCTGGGCGTGGACGGGCTGGTGCTGGCCTGCACCTCGGCGTCCTTCGGCAAGAGCGATGGCGAGTGGCAGGCGCAGTTCGTCGCCGAACGGCTGGCGCCGCTGGATGCCGGCCTGGGCATGGCCGCCATGGCGGCGCGGCTGGTGCCGGGGCTGGTCTCGCCCCACGCGCCTGCGCAGGCGCTGCAGGTGGCGCAGGACGTGATGGCCCGCGTGCCCGAGGCCACCTACCGCGCCGCCCTGCGCGCCATCGCCGGCTTCGACCGCCGGGCCGCCCTGCCGCAGATCGCCGTGCCGACGCTGCTGCTGGCCGCCGAGCACGACCGCACCGCGCCGCCCGAAGCGATGCAGCGCATGGCCGCGCGCATTCCCGGCGCCGAATACCTCTGCCTGACCCAGGCCGGGCACATCGCCAACGTCGAGGCGGCGGCGGCTTTCAATGCCGCCGTGGTGTCGTTCCTGCGCCGTCATTTCATGGCCGCCTGAAGGAGTCACGCGCATGCCCATGCACATTGCAGGCAACCCGCAGCAGCTCACGGCGCAGCAGCGCGAGCTCATCGACCTGGCCGCCACGCTGGGCCGCGAGAAGTTCGGGCCGCGCGCCGCGCGCTACGACCGCGACGCCACCTTCCCCTTCGAGAACTACGACGACCTGCGCGCCGCCGGGCTGCTGGGCATCTGCGTGCCGCGCGCGCAGGGCGGCCTGGGTGCCGACTTCGCGACCTACGTGATGGTGGCCGCCGAGATCGGCCGCCACTGCGGCGCCACGGCGCTGTCCTACAACATGCATGTGAGCTCAACGATGTGGGCCGGCTTCATCGCCGACGCGCTGGACATGACGCCGGCGCAGCGGGCCGACCACGAGGCGAACCGCGCGCTGCACTTCGGCCGCATCGTCAACGAAGGCAAGGTCTACTCGCAGCCCTTCAGCGAGGGCGGCGCGGCCGCTGCCGGCAAGGCGCCCTGGGGCACGCTGGCGCGGCCGGTCGACGGCGGCTTCCTGGTCAGCGGCAAGAAGATCTTCGCCTCGCTGGCCGGCGCAGCCGACTTCTACGGCGTGCTGTGCACGCTGGACCGGCCCGGCGCCACGCAGCGCGACTCGCTGTACCTGGCGGTGGCGGCGCAGGCCGCGGGCGTCAGCGTCGTGGGCGACTGGGACCCGCTGGGCATGCGCGGCACCGTCAGCCGCACGCTGCTGCTGGCCGACGTCTTCGTGCCGCACAGCGCACGGCTGATGCCCGAGGGCCTGTACTGGCAGGCGGCCTCGCGCTTCCCGCACATGTTCGCCACCCTCTCGCCCACCTACATGGGCATCGCGCAGGCGGCCTACGACTTCACGGTGGCCTACCTGCGCGCCGAGGTGCCGGGCATGCCGAAGGTCTTGCGCCGCATGTACCCGACCAAGCAGATCGCCGTGGCGCAGATGCGCGTCACGCTGGAACAGACCCGGGCCCTCTTCCTGCAGAACGCGCGCGACGCCGCGGTGGACCCGGACAAGGACACCCGCATGCGCCTCTTCGCCGCGCACTACACGATCATGGAGAACGCCGCGGCGCTGACCTCGCTGGCCATCCGCACCTGCGGCGGCCAGAGCATGCTGAAGACGCTGCCGCTGGAGCGCCTGTACCGCGACAGCCGCTGCGGCAGCCTGATGCTGCCGTGGACGGCCGAGCTGTGCCTGGACCGCCTCGGCCGCGAATGCCTGTACGAGGCCGGCGAGCGCGACGAAGCCATCGAGTAGGCCGCCCCTTGTTCGACCGCCTGGTTCCCGCGCCGCTGGCCGACGCGGCGCTGCAGCACCTGCAGGCCGAAGGCGTGCAGCGCGGCGCCATCGTGGCCTGGCTGGGCCACAACAGCTGGGACATGCTGGCCACGCTGGTGGCCTGCCAGCGCCTGGGCGCGGTGCTGCTGCCGCTGAACTGGCGGCTGGCGGCGGCGGAACTGGCGGCGCTGTGCAGGCATGCCGGCGCCGGGCATCTGATGGGCACGCCCGAGATGGAAGGGCTGGCCGGCGAGGTGCTGGCGCGCACGCGACTGCAGCGCGGGCCTGCCGATGGCGTGCAGCCCGGCGACCTGCTGCTGGTCTACACCTCGGGCACGTCCGGCCAGCCCAAGGGCGCCATGCACACGCAGGCCGGCATGCAGGCCAACGCGCTGGCCGCCATCGCCGCGCAGGCGCTGACGGCGCGTGACCGCGTGCTATCGGTGCTGCCGCTGTTCCACGTCGGCGGCCTGTGCATCCAGACGCTGCCGGCGCTGGCTGTCGGCGCCCGGGTGTCGCTGCTGCCGCGTTTCGATCCCGATGCCTTTTTCGACGCGCTGCGAGACTGGCGGCCGACGACCACGCTGCTGGTGCCGGCGGTGATGAAGGCGCTCGTCGAACACCCGCGCTGGGCCGGCGCCGACCTGGCGAGCCTGGCCTACGTCAACAGCGGCTCGCAGATCGTGCCGGGCCACCTCATCGAGGCCTTCCACGCCCGCGGCGTGCCGGTGGCGCAGGTCTATGGCGCGACCGAGACCGGGCCGGTCTCCGTGGTGCTGCGGCCCGACGAGGCGCTGGCGCACGTCGGCCATGCCGGCCGGCCGGCGTTGGGGGTGCAACTGCGGCTGGCGGCCGACGGCGAGATCCTGCTCAAGGCGCCGCAGCTGATGCGCGGCTACCACCGCAGCGCCGAGCCGGCCTTTGACGCCGAGGGCTGGTTCCATACCGGCGACCTGGCACGCCGGCACGAGGACGGCTGCATCGAGGTCGTGGGGCGGTCGAAGGAACTCATCATCTCGGGCGGCGAGAACATCCACCCGGCCGAGATCGAGCAGCTCGCCGCCGCCTGGCCCGGCGTGGCGGAATGTGCCGTGGTCGGCGTGCCCGATGCGCGCTGGGGCGAGGTGCCGGTGCTGGTGCTGGTGGCGGCTGCCGGCGCCGAGATCGACACCGCTGCCCTGCTGGCCTCGCTGGAAGGCCGGCTGGCGCGCTTCAAGCACCCGCGGCGCGCTGTCGTGCGCCCGGCGCTGCCGCGCACGGCGCTGGGCAAGGTGCAGCGCGCGCAGCTGGCGGCGGACCTGATGCGTGAAGCGTGATGCACTGGGCTGGCGGCCCTGCGCACCACCCTCGAAACCGCCGACGACGTGCCGATGGCCGCCGAGGAAGTGGCGCCGCGCAGCAAGCCCGCCCAGGGGCAGGGCACGCCCGCCCGCCACGGCATCGGAGCCCCGCCGGCGCGCGGCGTCGTCGTCACTAACGCCGAAGCCGGCTGGGCCCGCTGCCCGCCGGCGCCGAGCGGCGCCACCCGGATTCGCTGCCGGCTTGACGCAGGTCGGTCGCGGCGCGCGCTGCGTCGGCGGGCGGACTTGATTTCGCGCCACCAGGGCCCATGTCCCTTCAAACCGGAGGACATCTTCCATGCGCATCGACAAGCTCACCACCGCCTTCCAGCAAGCCCTGGCCGACGCCCAGAGCGCCGCCGTGGGCCGCGACAACCCCTACATCGAGCCCGCCCACGTGCTCGCCGCCATGCTGGCCCAGCCCGACGGCCCCAAGGCCCTGCTGGACCGCGCCGGCGCCAACACCGCCGCCTTGGGCGTAGCGATGGAAACCGCTATCCGCAACCTGCCCCAGGTGCAGGGCGGCGGCCAGCCGGTGCAGCCCGGCCGCGACCTCGTGCAGCTGCTGCAGGCGGCTGACAAGGAAGCCACCAAGCAGGGCGACCAGTTCGTCGCCAGCGAGATGTTCCTGCTGGCCCTGGCCGACGCCAAGACCGACATGGGCGGCATCGTGCGCGGGCATGGCCTGTCGCGCAAGGCGCTGGAAGCCGCCATCACAGCGGTGCGCGGCGGCCAGAAGGTGGACAGCGCCGAGGCCGAAGGCCAGCGCGAGGCGCTGAAGAAGTACACGCTGGACCTGACCGAGCGCGCCCGCCAGGGCAAGCTCGACCCCGTCATCGGCCGCGACGACGAGATCCGCCGCACCATCCAGGTCCTGCAGCGCCGCAGCAAGAACAACCCGGTGCTGATCGGCGAACCCGGCGTCGGCAAGACGGCCATCGTCGAGGGCCTGGCGCAGCGCATCGTCGCGGGCGAGGTGCCCGAGACGCTGAAGAACAAGCGCGTGCTGGTGCTGGACATGGCCGGCCTGCTGGCCGGCGCCAAGTTCCGCGGCGAGTTCGAGGAAAGGCTGAAGGCGGTGCTGAAGGAAGTGGCTGCCGACGAGGGCCGCATCATCCTCTTCATCGACGAGCTGCACACCATGGTCGGCGCCGGCAAGGCCGAGGGCGCCATCGACGCCGGCAACATGCTCAAGCCGGCGCTGGCGCGCGGCGAGTTGCACTGCATCGGCGCCACCACGCTGAACGAGTACCGCAAGTACGTCGAGAAGGACGCGGCGCTGGAACGGCGCTTCCAGAAGGTGCTGGTCGACGAGCCCAGCGTCGAGGACACCGTGGCCATCCTGCGCGGGCTGCAGGAGAAGTACGAGGTCCACCACGGCGTGCAGATCACCGACCCGGCGCTGGTCGCCGCGGCCGAGTTGAGCAACCGCTACATCACCGACCGCTTCCTGCCTGACAAGGCGATCGACCTCATCGACGAGGCCGCGGCCAAGGTGAAGATCGAGATCGACTCCAAGCCCGAGGCGATGGACAGGCTGGACCGCCGCATGATCCAGCTGAAGATCGAGCGCGAGGCCATGAAGAAGGAGCATGACGAAGGCTCGATCCGGCGCCTCGGGCTCATCGAGGAGGAGCTGCTGAAGCTGCAGCGCGAGTCCAACGACCTCGAGGAGATCTGGAAGAGCGAGAAGGCCGCGGCGCAGGGCTCGGCCGATGTCAACAGGCAGATCGAGCAGGCCAAGGCGCAGATCGACGAGCTCAAGCGCAAGGGCGACTTCAATGCCGTGGCCAAGCTGCAGTACGACGAGCTGCCCAGGCTGGAAAAGCGCCTGAAGGCGGCCCAGGCCAGCGAGGCCGACAAGAGCAAGAGCGGCCGGCCGCAGCTGCTGCGCACCGTCGTCGGCGCCGAGGAGATCGCCGAGGTCGTCAGCCGCGCCACCGGCATCCCGGTGAGCAAGCTGATGCAGGGCGAACGCGACAAGCTGCTGCACATGGAAGCCAGGCTCCACGAGCGGGTGGTCGGCCAGGACGAGGCCATCACCGCGGTGGCCGACGCCATCCGGCGTTCACGCGCCGGCCTGTCCGACCCCAACCGGCCGCTGGGCAGCTTCCTCTTCCTCGGCCCCACGGGCGTGGGCAAGACCGAGCTGTGCAAGGCCCTGGCCGGCTTCCTCTTCGACAGCGACGACCACATGATCCGCGTCGACATGAGCGAGTACATGGAGAAGCATTCGGTGAGCCGGCTCATCGGCGCGCCGCCCGGCTACGTGGGCTACGACGAAGGTGGTGCGCTGACCGAGGCGGTGCGCCGCAAGCCCTACAGCGTGCTGCTGCTCGACGAGGTCGAGAAGGCCCACCCGGACGTCTTCAACGTGCTGCTGCAGGTGCTCGACGACGGCCGCCTGACCGACGGCCAGGGCCGCACGGTGGACTTCAAGAACACCGTCATCGTGATGACCAGCAACCTCGGCTCGCACATGATCATGCAGATGTCGGGGCAGCCCGGCGATGACATCCGGGAGGCGGTGATGGGCGAGGTGAAGCAGCATTTCCGGCCCGAGTTCCTGAACCGCATCGACGAGATCGTGGTCTTCCATGCGCTGGACAGCAGGAACATCGAGAGCATCGCGCGCATCCAGCTGCAATTGCTGGAAGGGCGGCTGGCCAAGCTGGAGATGAAGCTGGAGGTGTCGCCGGCGGCGCTGGCCGAACTGGCCAAGGTCGGATTCGACCCGGCGTTCGGGGCGCGGCCGCTGAAGCGGGCGATACAGCAGCGCATCGAGAACCCGGTGAGCAAGCTGATCCTGCAGGGCAAGTTCGGGCCCAAGGACGTGATACCGGTGGACGTGGAGAACGGCGAGTTCGTGTTCTCCAGGATCGTGCACTGATCGCTAGGGGAGGGGCGACTGGCGCACCAGGCACGAGACGTCCTGGTGCACCACCTTCGCGAGTTCCGGCTTTTGCTCGCGGCAACGCGGCTCGGCGATCGGGCAGCGCGTGTGGAAGGCGCAGCCGCTGGGCGGGTTCAGCGGCGAGGGGAGTTCGCCCTTGAGGATCGTGCGCTGGCGGCGCGCGCTGGCGTCCACCGTCGGCGTGGCCGACAGCAGGGCCTGCGTGTAGGGGTGCTGCGGGTCGGCGAAGACGGCGTCGCGGCTGCCGTGCTCGACCGCGCGGCCCAGGTACATCACCATCACGTCGTCGGCCACATGGCGCACCACGCCCAGGTCATGCGAGATGAAGACATAGGCCACGCCCAGCGCCTGCTGCAGTTCCACCAGCAGGTTCAGCACCTGGGCGCGGATCGACACGTCCAGCGCGCTCACCGGCTCGTCCAGCACCAGCACGCGCGGCTGCAGCATCAGCGCGCGGGCGATGGCGATGCGCTGGCGCTGGCCGCCCGAGAACTGGTGCGGGTAGCGGCCGAAATGCTCGTCGCGCAGGCCGACGCGGCGCAGCATCTCGCGCGCGCGCTGCTCGCGGCCCGGCTCGTCGCCCTCGCCGTTGACGAGCAGCGGCTCGATCAGCGCCTTGCCCACCGTCTGGCGCGGGTTCAGCGAGCCGTACGGGTTCTGGAACACGATCTGCACCGCGCGGCGCAGCGCCAGGCGCGTCGCCGCATCGGCGTCGGCCACGTCCTTGCCGTCGATGAGCAGGCGGCCGCCGCTGGGTTCCTCGATCATCGTCAGCACGCGCGCCAGCGTGCTCTTGCCGCAGCCCGACTCGCCGACGACGGCCAGCGTGCGGCCGGCCTCGACGGTGAAGGACACGCCGGCCAGCGCGTGCACCGTGGCCGGCTTGGCAAACAGGCCGCGCCGCGCCTCGTAGCGGCGCTGCAGGTCTTCGGCGATGAGCACGGCCGTCATGTCGGCCGGCCCTGCACGAGCGGCGTATGGCACAGCGCGCGGCCCAGTTCGGCCGACGCGCGTCCTGGCGCGGTGGCGCACAGCGGCTGCACGAAGCCGCAGCGCGGCGCGTACAGGCAGCCGCGCGGGCGGTCGAACTGCCCCGGCACCATGCCCGGAATGGCGGCCAGCAGGCGGCCGTGGCTGCGTTCGGGCAAGGCCGCCAGCAACGCCGCGGTGTAGGGGTGGTGCGGGTCGGCGAAAAGCGCCTCGGCGCGGTTGGTCTCAACGGGCCGGCCCGCGTACTGCACCAGCACGCGGTCGGCCGTCTCGGCCACCACGCCCAGGTCGTGCGTGATCAGCACCAGCGCCATGCCGGTGTCGCGCCGCAGCGCCAGCAGCAGGTCCAGGATCTGCGCCTGGATGGTCACGTCCAGCGCCGTCGTCGGCTCGTCGGCGATCAGCAGCCGCGGCTTGCAGGCCAGGGCCATCGCGATCATCACGCGCTGGCACATGCCGCCCGAGAGCTGGTGCGGGAAGGCGCGCAGCCGCCGCACGGGGTCGGGGATGCCGACCTGTTCCAGCAGCTCGATGACGCGCGCGCGCCGCGCCGCGCGGTCCAGGTCCAGGTGCGTGGCCAGGGCCTCGCCGATCTGCCAGCCCACCGTGAAGCAGGGGTTCAGCGACGACATCGGCTCCTGGAACACCATCGCCACGTCGCGGCCGATGAGCTCGCGGCGCTGGCGCGGTGTCAGCGTCAGCAGGTCGCGGCCGTCGAAGGCCAGGCGCTCGGCGGTGACGGTGGCCGTCCACGGCAGAAGGCCCATCACCGCGAGCATCGCCACCGACTTGCCCGAGCCCGATTCGCCGACGACCGCCACCACCTCGTTGCGCTCGACCGCGAGATCGATGCCGTCGACGGCGGTGAAGGCGCCGTGGCGGGTGGCGAAGCGGACCGTCAGGCCGCGGATGTCGAGCAGGCTCATGTCCGCCGCATCTTGGGGTCGAGGGCATCGCGCAGCCCGTCGCCCATCAGGTTGATCGAGACCACGGTGACGAGGATGGCCAGGCCGGGAAAGGTCACCAGCCAGGGATTGCTGCGGATGAACTCGCGCGCGTCGGCCAGCATCGTGCCCCACTCTGCTGTCGGCGGCTGCGCGCCCAGGCCCAGGAAGCCCAGCGCCGCGGCTTCGAGGATGGCGTCGGACACGCCCAGGGCGGCCTGCACGATCAGCGGCGAGAGGCAGTTCGGCAGCACG
>CAIWPS010000189.1 GCA_903914615.1 uncultured beta proteobacterium
CGCGAGTTCCGCATCCGCGGCGTCGCCACCAACCTGCAGTTCCTCGAAAACCTCATCAACCACCCGACCTTCGGCAACGACACCCAGGGCGCGCTGACGACCCGTTTCATCGAGAACACGCCCGAGCTGCTGGCCTTCACCGCGCGGCGCGACCGCGCCAGCAAGCTGCTGCGCTTCCTCGGCGAAGTCGTCGTCAACGGCCACCCCGAAGTGCGCGGCCGCGCGCTGCCGGCGCTGCCGCTGCCCACGCCGGTGCTGCCCAAGGTGGACGCCACCTCGCCGGTGCCCGACGGCACGCGCCAGCGGCTGCAGGCGCTGGGGCCGCAGAAGTTCGCGCAGTGGATGCTGGCGCAGCCGCAGGTGCTGGTCACCGACACGACGATGCGCGACGCCCACCAGTCGCTGCTGGCCACGCGCATGCGCACGGCCGACCTGCTGCCGATCGCGCCGTACTACGCGCGCCATCTGCCGCAGCTGTTCTCGGTCGAATGCTGGGGCGGCGCCACCTTCGACGTGGCGCTGCGCTTTCTGAAGGAAGACCCCTGGCAGCGCCTGGCCCAGCTGCGCCAGCGCATGCCCAACCTGCTGCTGCAGATGCTGCTGCGCGGCGCCAACGCGGTGGGCTACACGAACTATGCCGACAACGTGCTGCGCCATTTCGTGCAGCAGGCAGCGGCCGGCGGCATCGACCTCTTCCGCGTCTTCGATTCGCTGAACTGGGTCGGCAACATGCGCGTCGCCATCGACGCCGTGCTGGAGACCGGCGCGCTGTGCGAAGGCGCCATCTGCTACACCGCGGACCTGTTCGACGTCACCCGCCCCAAGTACGCGCTGAACTACTACACCGGCATCGCGCGCGAACTGCAACGCGCCGGCGTGCACGTGCTGGCCATCAAGGACATGGCCGGCGTCTGCCGCCCGCGTGCCGCCGCGGCGCTGGTGCAGGCGCTGAAGGAAGAGACCGGGCTGCCGATCCACTTCCACACCCACGACACCAGCGGTGCATCGGCGGCCTCGGTGCTGGCTGCCATCGGCGCCGGCTGCGACGCCGTCGACGGTGCGCTGGATGCGATGAGCGGCCTGACCTCGCAACCCAACCTGTCGGCGATCGCCGCGGCCCTTGCGGGCACCGAACGCGACCCCGGGCTGTCGCCGCACGCGCTGCACGCGGCGTCGATGTACTGGGAGGGCGCGCGCCGCTTCTATGCGCCCTTCGAGAGCGACATCCGCTCCGGCACCGCCGACGTCTACCGCCACGAGATGCCTGGCGGCCAGTACACCAACCTGCGCGAGCAGGCGCGCTCGCTGGGCCTGGCGCACCGCTGGACCGAGGTCTCTCAGGCCTACGCCGACGTCAATCGCCTCTTCGGCGACATCGTCAAGGTGACGCCCACGTCCAAGGTGGTGGGCGACATGGCGCTCGCGATGGTCGCCGGCGACCTGAGCGCGGCCGAGGTCGCCGACCCGGCGCGCGACGTGGCGTTCCCGGAATCGGTGGTGGCGCTGTTCCGCGGCGAGCTGGGCTTTCCGCCCGACGGCTTTCCGGCGGACATGTCGCGCAAGGTGCTGAAGCTGGCCGAAGGCGCCCTGCCGCCCGCACCCTACCGGCCCGGCGAACGCATGGCCGCGGTGGACCTGGCGGCTGCAAGGGCCCAGGGCGAAGCCGATTGCGGCCAGGCGCTGGACGAACAGCAGCTGGCCTCGTACCTGATGTACCCGAAGGTGATGCGCGACTACTGCGAGCACCTGCGCAGCCACGGCGACACCTCGGTGCTGCCGACGCCGGTATTCTTCTACGGCGCACAGCCGCAGCAGGAAATGGCGCTGGAGATCGATCCCGGCAAGACGCTGCTGGTGACGCTTCAATCGGTGACGGCGGAAGACGGCGCGGCGATGAAGGTGCAGTTCGAGCTGAACGGGCAGGCGCGCACCGTGCGCATCACGAAGCTGGACACCGGCGCCGCTGCGCCGGGCAAGGCGGCGGGCGGCCGTGCCGTGGCCGACGCGGCGAACCCCTGGCACGTGGCCGCGCCGATGCCCGGCGGCATCGTCAGCGTGGCCGTCAAGCCCGGCCAGCGCGTGACCGCCGGCAGCACGCTGCTGGCGCTGGAGGCGATGAAGATGGAAACCCACGTCGCCGCCGACCGCGACGCCGAGGTTGAGGCCGTGCTGGTGGCCCCGGGCGACCGCGTGCAGGCCAAGGACCTGCTGATCGTGCTGAAGGCGCCGGCGCCGGGCTAGCTCGCCAAGGCCGGCTCGAAGGAGCTGCCGACGTGGCTGACGTTCTGCTGCGGGCTCCACTGGCTGCCGTCGTAGTTGGCGTAGTAGAGGCCCTGATCGTTGTTGACGCCCTTCCAGCACATCAGGAGCTTGCAGTTCAGCACCGCCAGCGCCGGCCCCACCGACGTGCCCACGCCGGGCACGTTCTTCTGCGGCACCCAGGCGGCACCGTCGAAGGACGACCAGTAGATGCCCTGGTCGTTGTTCACGCCCTTCCAGGCCATGAACAGCCGCCCGCCATACACCGCCAGCGAAGGGCCGAAACTGCTGCCTACGTTGGCCACCTTCTGCTGCGGCGCCCAGCTGCGGCCGTCGAACGACGACCAGTAGATCCCCTGATCGTCAGCGACGCCCTTCCAGGCCATGTACAGCCGGTCCTGGAACCCTGCCAATGCGATGTCGCCGCTGCTGCCGACCCCGCCCACGTTCTGCTGCCCAGCCCAGCCATGGCCGTCGAAGGACGAGAAGTAGATGCCCTGGTCGCTGTTGACCCCTTTCCAGGCCATGAACAGGCGGCCACCGAACACCGCCAGCGCCGGACGCATGCTGGTGCCGATGCCGCCGATGTTCTGCTGCGGCGACCAGGCGCCGCCGGCGAAGGTCGCGTAGTAGATGCCCTGGTCGCTGCCCACGCCGCGCCAGGCCATCACAGGGTTGCCGTTGAACATCGCCAGCGCCGGCCCCACCGCGGTGCCCACGCCGCCCACCTTCTGCTGCGGCCGGAAGAAGGCGCCGTCGAAACTCGAAAAATAGATGCCCTGGTCGTCGTTGACGCCCTTCCAGGCCGCGAACAGTGGCGGCGTCGCGGAGAGGTCGAAATTGCATTTGAGCGATTGCGGACCGGTGATCGTTCCGGTGGACAGCGGGAAGCAGAAGTCGTCGGACATGACGACCGGCGTGCCCGCATTCGCGTTCACGGTCTGCGACTTGCCGGTGAAGGCGAAGCACTGGCTGAAGTCGACTTCGCCGTAGTCGGGCAATTGCGTCAGCACGTTGTTGAAGGCCGGCCTTTCCACCACCCATTCGGCACAGTTGCCGGCCAGGGTGGTCGGGCTGCTGGCGGTGATGCCGAAAGAGGTGTGCACGTGCTGGGTCTGGTTGGTCAGGTACACCTGTGCCGTGGTGCTGGAGCCGGCGCAGATGAGGCAGGAAATGCTGTCTCCCACGGCCACCGGGAAGTTGCCTATCGCCACCGAGCCGGCCGGGAACCACTCCCACCACGCATAGAGGCTGCGCTGCGTCTGGCCGCCGCTGCAGGTCTCGTCGTGTTCGGTGCCGGCCTGCAGGACGTCGCCCGAGCCGCCGGAGCCGTCGATGCCGATCCAGGCCGACGAGTAGTAGGTGTTGCCGTCGCAGCGGCCCGCGGGCGAACGGGGCGCCGGCACGTTCCATACGCCCGACACCCATTTGAAGGCATCGCCGGGCGGTGCCGTGGCGATCACGCCCGACCAGTTGTTGCTGGAACTGGCGTGCGCAGGCTGCGCCGAAGCCCGGCGGCGCGGGCCGTGCGTGATCTCCGGCCGAGGCGTGAACACCGGCGTGATGTGGCGCAGCGGCTTGGCATAGGCCAGCAGCCACTTGGCGTGCAGTTCGGGCTGCGCCGCGACGTCGGGCCGGGGCGGGTAGCCGTAGACGAGAAGTTCGCGGTCGCTGGCGGCCCGGGCGTCGAAGGCCGCGGGCGGCAAGCTGAACGTCGTGACCTGGTACTTGGCAATGTGCTGAACGGCCATGGGTCGTGTCTCCTGCGCGGTGGGCGGCCGTAGCGCGTCGTGCGCTGGCTCACTTGCAAGAACCCCAAAAGCAGCTTCAAGCGGCCAGCCGGGCCCGGGTCAAGTTAGGGGGCGCGGCGCAGGCGATCCGGTCGGGTGCAGGTTCCCGCTCGTGGCGGCGCCGGCCGCGACCCTGGGCCTGCCGCAGCGGCGACAGGCGCCGCCGCGAGAGGCAGGCATCGTCAAAGCTGCCCGTGACCGCCGTCCCGGGGCTGGTCAGTAGGTCTTGTAGGGCAGGAACTTGCCCGACATCGTGATCGACACGCGGTCGCCGGCCGGGTTCGGCTCGCGCTGCAGGTCCATCTTGAAGTCGATGGCGCTCATGATGCCGTCGCCGAACTCTTCGTGGATCAGTTCCTTGAACGTGGTGCCGTAGACGTTCACCAGTTCGTAGAAGCGGTAGATCAGCGGGTCGGTCGGCACGCTGGTCGGCAGGCTGCCCTTGTAGGGCACGACCATCAGCCACTTCTTCTCTTCTGCGCTCAGGCCGAAGATCTTGCCGATGATGTCGGCCTGCTTCTTGTCCAGCGTCATCTGGCCCATGCAGGCGGCCGTCACCCATTCCTTGCTCTGGCCGACCTTGGCGGCCACGTCGGCCCATTTCAGGCCCTTGCCGACCTTGGTGCTGATGATCTTCTCGGTGACGTCCTGGCGACTCATGCAATTCTCCGGAGGGGTGTGACGTTGGGGCTTGTCGTGGTGGTGAAGGGCGGGGGCAGCGGCTCGAGCTCGTCGAGCCCGGGGCTGACCTCCAGGGGCTGCGCCGGCGCGCGGCCGTGCGACAGGTCCTTGCTGCGGGCCACCAGGAAATCGACCAGGTGGTTGCGGATGCGGTAATACTGCGGGTCGTGGTGCAGCGTGGCGCGCTGGCGGTCGCGGCCCATCGTGTTCTTCACGATCTCGGCCACGCGGGCCTGCGGCCCGTTGCTCATCAGCAGGATGCGATCGGCCAGCAGGATCGCTTCGTCGACGTCGTGCGTGATCATGAACACCGACTGGTGCGTCTGCGCGCAGATGCGCAGCAGTTCGTCCTGGATCGTGCCGCGCGTCAAGGCGTCCAGCGCGCCGAAAGGCTCATCCAGCAGCAGCATGCGCGGCTGGATGGCAAAGGCCCGTGCAATGCCCACCCTTTGCTTCATGCCACCCGAAAGCGCGCTGGGCTTCTTGTCGATGGCGCCGGCCAGGCCCACCAGCGCCACGTACTTCTGCACGTGCTGGTCGACCTGCTCGCGCTTCCAGTCGGGCCACTTGCTGCGCACCGCGAAGGCGATGTTGCTGCGCACCGAAAGCCAGGGCATCAGCGCATGGCCCTGGAAGACCACGCCGCGGTCCAGGCTGGGGCCGGCCACTTCGCGCCGGTCCATGAAGACATGCCCGGTGCTGGCGCTTTCCAGGCCCGCCAGCACGTTCAGGATGGTGGTCTTGCCGCAGCCGCTGTGGCCGATGATGCAGACGAACTCGCCCTGCGCGATCCCGAAGTTGACGCCGTCGAAGACGGGCTCGGCCGAGCCGGCGTAGGTCTTGCCCAGGGCCTCGACCTTGAGGAATTCGGCGGCTTCAGTCTGCATACGTCACCGCCTTCTGCAGCCTGGCGAACATCAGGTCCAGCAGCATGCCGACGACGCCGATGACCAGCACCGCGAAGATCACGTTGGGCAGGCTGAGGTTGTTCCATTCGTTCCACACGAAGTAGCCGATGCCGGTGCCGCCGACCAGCATTTCGGCAGCCACGATGACCAGCCAGGCGATGCCCATGCTGATGCGCATGCCGGTCAGGATGGTCGGCGCGGCGGCCGGCAGGATCACCTCGAAGGCCTTGCGCAGCGGCTTGACCTCCAGCGTGCGCGCCACGTTCAGCCATTCCCTGCGCACGCCGGCGACGCCGAAGGCGGTGTTGATCAGCATCGGCCAGATGCTGCAGATGAAGATCACGAAGATGCCGCTGATGGCGCTGTCCTTGATGGTGTAGAGCGCCAGCGGCATCCAGGCCAGCGGCGAGATCGGCTTGAGCACCTGGATGAACGGGTCCAGCGCGCGGTAGACCAGCGGGCTCATGCCGATGACGAAACCCAGTGGAATGGCCACCAGCGCCGCCAGCAGGTAGCCCAGGCCGACGCGGCCCAGTGAATACATCAGCTGCAGGCCCAGGCCCTTGTCGTTGGGGCCGTTGTCGTAGAAAGGGCGGGCCAGATTGCGCACCGCGGCCTGGCCCATCTGGCCGAGCGTGGGAAAGCCGCTCTTGCCGCTGCTGCCCGTGGCGGCATTGGCAGCCAGGCTGGCGGGGTCCTTGCCCATCAGCCTGGCGTACTCGACCTGCTCGGGCGTCAGCGCCGGTGCGGCCGCGGCCGCAGGCGCGGGCTGCAGCGTCGCCAGGTACCAGATGCCGAGGATCAGGCCCAGGATCAGCAGCGACAGCACGCCGGACTTCAACCGGTCTTGCGTGGCGGTGGCCATGTCGATCAGGCCTTGCCGATGGCGAAGCTCTTCAGGTAGTCGTCGGCCCTGGCGGCGTCGAACTCCTTGCCCATCACCTTGAACTTCCTGTAGGCACCGTCCGGCACCGGCTGGCCCAGCTCCTTCATGTACTTCTTGGCGTCGGTGATCAGGAACACCTTCTCGGCCACCTGCTTGTAGTTCACCTCGCCCTTGACGTAGCCCCAGCGCTTCATCTGCGTCAGCATCCACACGGCCATGCTCTGCCAGGGCACGGGGTCGAAGTCGGCGCGCTCGGGCACGTTGCGCACGTTGCCCAGGCCGTCGGCGAACTTGCCCGTCAGCACCTGGTTCAGCACCGCCTCGGGCTGGTTCAGGTACTGCGCAGGGGCGATCACCTTGGCGATCAGTTCGCGGTCCTTGGCCCGGCGTGCCATCGCCGCGGCCGTCAGCACGCTGCGGTACAGCGCGGCGAAGGTGTTGGGGTTCTGCTGGATGAACGCTTCCGGCACGCCGAACGCGCAGCACGGGTGGCCGTCCCAGATCTCGCGGCTGAGGATGTGGATGAATCCGACTTCCTCGAACACCGCGCGCTGGTTGAAGGGGTCGGGGCCGAGGAAGCCGTCGATGTTGCCGGCGCGCAGGTTGGCCACCATCTCGGCCGGCGGCGTCACGCGCAGCTGCACGTCGGTGTCGGGGTTGATGCCGTTTTCCGCCAGGTAGTAGCGCAGCAGGAAGTTGTGCATGCTGTACTCGAAGGGGATGGCGAACTTGAAGCCCTTCCAGTTCTTCGGGTCGCGGTTGCCCTTGTGCTTCAGCGCCAGCGTGATGGCCTGGCCATTGATGTTCTGGATCGTCGCCACGTTCATGGCCTGTGCCGCGCTGCCCAGGCCCAGGCTGATGGCGATGGGCATGGGGCTCAGGAAGTGCGTGGCGTCGTACTCCCGGTTCATGATCTTGTCTCGGATCAGCGCCCAGCCGGCCGTCTTCTGCAACGTCACGCTCAGGCCCTGCTGGCGGTAGAAGCCCAGCGGGTCGGCCATGATCAGCGGGCTGGCGCAGGTGATGGGGATGAAGCCAATCTTCAGGTCCTTCTTCTCCAGCGGCTTCTTCTCCTGCGCCATCGCCTGCAGGCTGGCCATCGGCACGAGGCTGCCGATGGCAGCCATCGCCGTGCGTCGGCCCACGGCCTTGAGGAAGCCGCGGCGCAGCGCGTCCTGGGGGAACAGCGCCTTCACCAGCGCCGCTTCCATGAACGAGCGGCCCAGGGTTTCGGGGTCGACATCGGCCGTGGCATGGGCCTGCGGGGCATGGTCGGCGCCGCAGGTGCAGCGCAACATCAGCGGGCGGTCGCTGTCGTAGGCATCGTAGGGCTGGGCGGCGGTGGCCATCTCTGCAGGCGTATCGGGCACGGGAACTTCCTTGACGGTGTATCCCTGCACCCAAAGCAGGAACCGTGCACGCTTTGTGCGCGCGGCATCCCGCGCCACCGCGGGCGGGTGGTGTGGCCGGGTTCTTGCAAACCGTGGACGACGCCATGCCGCGACGTGCTGCCACCGCCCAGAACGACCCCGCCGTCGAGGCACTGGACTGGCGTGCGCAGGAAATCCTGCTGCTCAGCCAGGTGATGCGCGGCGTCGGCCAGAGCCTGGCGCCGGCCTTGGTGTTGCGCGAGATGTTGCACCTGATGAGCGAGCTGCTGGGCTTGAACCGCGGCCGCATCGTGCTGGCCGAAGAAGGTGTCGGTGGCCCTCGGGCGGGCGCGGTCGCCACCCCGC
>CAIWPS010000190.1 GCA_903914615.1 uncultured beta proteobacterium
ACCTGCAGCGTCAGCGTGGTCTTGCCCGAGGACTCCGGGCCGTAGATCTCGACGACGCGGCCGCGCGGCAGGCCGCCCACGCCCAGGGCGATGTCCAGGCCCAGCGAACCGGTGGAGACGACCTGGATGTCCTCGATGACCTCGCCTTCGCCCAGGCGCATGATCGAGCCCTTGCCGAACTGCTTTTCGATCTGCGCCAGGGCAGCCTGCAGGGCCTTGGCCTTTTCGGTGTTGAGCGCTTTGACGGGTGCGTCCATGGTTCTCTCCTGTGTTGGGCGAATTATGGATCAGAAGCTGGATATTCGTACAGTCCTTTCGGGGTAACTCCCCAGGGTCACCCGGCCGGGGGTGGACCCGGCGCTTGACAGCAGTCAAAGGCGCGCCGGCTGCGCTGCCTAGAATCCGCCCCCACACCAGAAGTCCCCCCGGCCTGCCACGGGCCGCCACGACACAGGCCGGGCCCCGCCCGCGCCGAGACGGAGACAAGCCGATGCGTATCCTGATCGCCGAAGATGACCAGGTGCTGGCCGATGGCCTGCTGCGTTCCCTGCGCGCCTCGGGCTATGCCGTCGACCAGGTCGGCACCGGCAGCGAGGCCGACGCGGCGCTGGCGGCGCACGAGTTCGACCTCCTCATCCTCGACCTCGGCCTGCCCAAGATGCACGGCTTCGAGGTGCTGCGCAAGATGCGCGGCCGCGGCAGCAGCGTGCCGGTGCTCATCCTGACCGCCGCCGACAGCGTCGAGCAGCGCGTCAAGGGCCTGGACCTGGGCGCCGACGACTACATGGCCAAGCCTTTCTCGCTGCAGGAACTGGAAGCGCGGGTGCGGGCGCTGACGCGGCGTGGCCTGGGCACTGCGTCGAGCCTGCTCAAGCATGGCCCGCTGACCTTCGACGCCACCGGCCGCGTGGCCTACCTCAACGACCAGATGGTGGAGCTGAGCGCGCGCGAGCTGAGCCTGCTGGAAGTGCTGCTGCAGCGGGCCGGCCGCCTCGTCAGCAAGGACCAGCTGGTCGAACGCCTTTGCGAGTGGGGCGAGGAGGTCAGCAACAACGCCATCGAGGTCTACATCCACCGCCTGCGCAAGAAGATCGAGCAGGGGCCGGTGCGCATCGCCACGGTGCGCGGCCTGGGATACTGCCTGGAAAAGATCGCAGCCTGAGGACGCGGCGCCTGCCGCGCGGGCTGCCGCAAGACGATGCCCGTTGCCCAACACGAACAGCGCTCGCTGTTCGGCGAGATCCTGGACTGGATGCTCGCCCCGCTGCTGCTGCTGTGGCCGATGAGCCTGGGGCTGACCTGGATCGTCGCCCAGACCATTGCCAACCGCCCCTACGACCGCGAGCTGGCCGACGTGGCGCGCGCGCTGGCGCGCCAGGCCAACGTGCAGGCCGGTGCCGTGAGCCTGCCGCCGGCGCAGGTGCGCGGCGAACTCGAGCGCACGGCCTCGCTGTACACCCGCGAGGACGACGACGACCGCAGCTACTACCAGGTGCTGGGCCGCCGCGGCGAGCTGCTGGCCGGTGAAGCCGGGCTGGCCGTGCCGTCCGAGGAAACGCCCGGCGCCGAAGCCGGCGTGCGCTTCCGCGACGACATGATCGGCGACGAGCCCGTGCGCGTGGCCTACCTCTGGCTGGCCGCGGGCCCCGGCGGCGCCAGCTCCGACGCACTGGTGCAGGTGGCCGAGACGCTGGGCAAGCGCTCGCAGCTGGCCACCGA
This sequence comes from uncultured beta proteobacterium, assembly GCA_903914615.1. Classification (GTDB taxonomy): domain Bacteria; phylum Pseudomonadota; class Gammaproteobacteria; order Burkholderiales; family Burkholderiaceae_C; genus Rubrivivax. The sequence continues at coordinate 1,720 of CAIWPS010000190.1, forward strand.
GATCATCAAGGGCGTGATCCTGCCGCAGTTCATCATCCTGCCGCTGGCGGTGCTGCTGGTGTGGTTCGCGCTGGCGCGCGGCATCCGCCCGCTGGCCGAGCTGCAGCAGCGCATACGCAAGCGCGAGAGCACCGACCTCTCGGCCATCGCCGAGGGCGACGTGCCCGACGAGGTCGCGCCGCTGGTGCGCGCCATCAACGACCTGCTGCAGCGCCTGGATCGCACCATCGCCACCCAGCGGCATTTCCTCGCCGACGCCGCCCACCAGCTGAAGACGCCGCTGGCCGGGCTGCGCATGCAGGCCGAACTGGCGGCGCGCGAGATCGACAGCGGCCGCGCCGACTCGACCTCGATGAAGCATGCGCTGCGGCAGATCGCCGTCTCGACCCAGCGCGCCGCGCACATGGTCAACCAGCTGCTGGCGATGGCCCGCGCCGAGGACACCGGCCAGGCGGCGCGCCACCAGACCGTGGATCTGGCGGCGGTGACACGGGCCGTGGTGCGCGACTTCGTGCCGCGCGCCATCGAACGTCGCATCGACCTCGGCTACGAGGGCCCGGAAGCCAGCCCCGCGACGCGCCTGCAGGCCGAGCCGGTGCTGCTGAGCGAGATGGTGCGCAACCTGGTCGACAA